>CAUUQJ010000062.1:0-6703 GCA_963547085.1 uncultured Campylobacter sp.
TCATCGTTGACGGCGCGATGAACGATCTCATACGCCCGAGCCTCTACGGCGCGCACCATAAAATCGAGCTTGTAAGCGAGCGCAATTCCGCCTGCGAAAGCTTCGCGAGCCAAAGCGACACCGAGAATTCTACGGCGCAGAATTCCACGCATAGCAAAGCTTTCGGCATCGAGGCTAAGTCCACTTCAGAGGATTTCGCACCGCAAAATTCTACGTCGCAAAACGGCGTTTCACAAAGCTTGCAAGGAAATTTCGCGCCACAGAATTCCTCTAATCTAAGCTCCGCCGTGGATAATTCTGCGCCGCAAAGCTCTGCAGAGAGCTTAAGCCTCTGCGACGTCGTGGGCCCGATATGCGAAAGCGGCGACTTTCTAGCCAAAGCGGTGAGCTTGCCTAGCCTGCAAAGCGGCGATCTGCTCGCGATCAAAAGCGCCGGCGCCTACGGATTTTCGATGTCTAGTAACTACAACACCCGCTGCCGCGCCGCCGAAGTCGCGATTTACGACGGACAGGATCGCCTGATTAGAAAGCGCGAGAGCTTTGATGAGCTAATCGCGCTAGAAAAGGATCTCGTATGATCAGCGCGGCAAGCCGTCTAAAACATGGCGCAATCTTAAATTTCAAATCCGAGCGCGCAGTAGCTTTAAAATTTAACGCCGTAGCGAGCGCGGCCCTAAATTTTAAACGCACCGCCCCTTTAAATTTCAGATCTCGCTGCGACGAATTTTATCGCGTCTTCTTAGCGCGCGGAAGCTACGGCGCAGCTATCCTAAGCGATGAAATTTTAAGTTCGCGCGGTAAAAATTTCAAAGCGTGCGGCAAAAGAGGTGGCGTGAAATTTCTAAATTTCGTGCCGAAATTTGAGGGCAAGCAAAAGGAGGGTTGTGATGCAAAACATCGATGATCTGCGCGTTTGTATCGACAGGCTGGATGATGAAATTTTGCGCCTTATCGACGAGCGCATGGGGTTTGTCAAAAAGATCGGCGAGCTGAAGCAGACCGCTGGCAGCGCGATCTACCGCCCGGAGCGCGAGCGCTCGATCATCAGTAGGCTGGACGGCGGAAAGGCGCGAAATTTAAGCAAAGAGGCGATCGAAGCGATATTTTTTGAAATTTTCTCGGTTTCGCGAAATTTAGAAAAGCCGCAGATAGTCGCGTTTTTAGGGCCTTTCGGCACCTATTCGCACCAAGCCGCCAAGAGCCGCTTCGGCGCGGTAAGCTCCTATCTGCCGCTCTCGAACATCGAAGCGGTCTTTAAGGAGCTTGATAGCGGCGAGGCCAAATACGGCGTCGTGCCGATCGAAAACAACACCGAAGGCGCGGTGGGAGCGACGCTTGATTGCTTACGAAAATACGAAGGCGTCAAGATCGTCGCCGAAATTTATATGGATATCCACCACTGCTTTGCGAGCCACTGCGACGACGTAAGCACGGTGGATCAGATATTCTCGCATCCGCAGGGATACAATCAGTGCCTTAAATTTTTAGACGATCACGGCCTTAGCGGCGTTAAATTTACCGCGACCAAATCTACCGCGCTTGCGGCGCAGATGGCAGCTGCCACGCCGCACTCCGCCGCGATCTGCTCCAAGATCGCCGCCGATCTTTACGGCGTGCCGATGATGTTTCAAAAGATCGAGGACAACTCCGCCAATCGCACACGCTTTTTCGTGCTGAGCGACTTTAAAAACCAAAAGAGCGATCGCAACAAAACGAGCATCCTAGCCAAAACCGACGACCGCCCGGGCGGGCTCGTGGACTTTTTACAGATGTTTCGCAACGAGGGGATAAATTTAACCAAATTAGAAAGCCGCCCTGTTAAGCTTAGGGATTTTAAATGCGTCTTTTATGTCGATTTTGAGGGGCACATCGACGACGAGCGCGTGGCGCGCGTGTTGCAAAACGCGCAGAAAAACGGCCACGAAATCACATGGCTGGGAAGCTATATAAACGGAGGGGAGTGATGAAATTTAACGAATTTGTAGAAAATCTAAGCAATTACGAAGCGGGTAAGCCGATTGAGCTTGCGGTGCGGGAGTTTGGTATCCGCAAGCAGGACGTGTTAAAGCTTGCCAGCAACGAAAACCCCTTCGGCACGAGCGAGGCGGTGCAGGAGGCGATCGTGCAAAACGCCGCCTGTGCGCATCTCTACCCCGACGATTCGATGTATGAGCTAAAGGGCGCGCTCGCCTCGAAATTCGGCGTAGAGCCGCAAAATATCATCATCGGCGCGGGCAGCGATCAGATCATCGAGTTTGCGCTGCACGCCAAGCTCAATTCGCGCCGCGCGATACTGCAAGCGGGCGTCACTTTCGCGATGTACGGCATCTACGCAAGCCATTGCGAGGCTAAAGTTTATAAAACGAACGCGCAGGAGCACGATCTAGCTGAGCTTTTAAAAATTTATAACGCGCACAGGGATGAAATTTCGGTCATCTTTTTGTGCGTGCCGAACAATCCGCTGGGCGAATGCTTGGATGCGGAGGCAGTGTATAAGTTTGCTCGCAGCGTGGATGAGGACACGCTTTTAGTGATCGATGCCGCATACAACGAATTTGCAGCGTTTAAAGATGAGCGCAAGAGGCTTGATCCTAAGCTTTTAACCCAGAATTTTAAAAACGTGCTCTATCTAGGTACCTTCTCAAAGGTTTACGGCCTAGGCGGCATGCGCGTAGGCTACGGCATCGCGCCGCGGAAGATCATAAGCGCGCTTTATAAGCTGCGACCGCCCTTTAACATCACGACGCTTAGCCTCGCAGCGGCGATTGCGGCGCTAAAAGACGAGGCTTTCGTGCAAAAGAGCCTGCAAAACAACGCCGCACAGATGAGCCGCTTCGAGGATTTTGCGCGCGAGCGAAATTTGGAATTTATCCCTAGCTACGCAAATTTCATCACGTTCAAACTTAGCCCGCCAATAGATAGCAGCGAGCTTTGCGATAGACTTCTGCGCCGCGGAATTATCATTCGAAATTTAAAAAGCTACGGGCTAAACGCCGTGCGTATCACGATCGGCACGCCTGAGCAAAACGATCGCGTCTTGGGCGCTTTGGGAGAGATTTTGAGTGGATATTAAAAATAAAAGCCTAGAGGAGCTACGAGAGCTCTGCACGCAGATCAGAGCGCGCATCATCGAAGTCGTGAGCAAAAACGGCGGCCATCTAAGCTCAAACATGGGCGCGGTCGAGCTCATCGTGGCGATGCACTACGTATTTGACGCCGCGAGCGATCCGTTTATCTTCGACGTAAGCCACCAAAGCTACGCGCACAAGCTTCTAACGGACCGCTGGGAGGAGTTCGGCTCGCTTAGGCAGTTCGGCGGCATCAGCGGCTACACGAAGCCTAGCGAGAGCAAATTTGATTATTTCGTCGCAGGACACGCTTCGACGTCGATCTCTTTAGCCGTAGGCGCGGCAAAAGCGATCAGTCTAAAGCACGAGGATCGCGTGCCGGTCGTACTCATCGGCGACGGCTCGATGAGCGGCGGCATGACTTACGAAGCGATGAACGAGTTAGGAGATCTGCGCCTGCCCTGCATCATCATCTTAAACGACAACAAAATGAGTATCAGCAAGCCTATCGGCGCCTTTAGCAAATACTTAAGCCAAGCGATGGCGGGCGAAACATATCAAAAATTTAAATCCCACGTAAGAGAGCTGCTCTCTCACGCTCCGCAAAGCGCCACCTATATGGCGAAGCGCTTTGAAAATTCCTTAAAGCTTATCATCCCGGGGATGTATTTTGAGGAGCTAGGGCTTGAATACATAGGCCCTGTCGACGGCCACAACCTAGCCGATCTCATATCGGCGCTAAAGACGGCAAAAAGCGCGCGCAAGCCCGTAGTCGTGCACGCTCAAACGATCAAAGGCAAAGGCTATGACAAGGCGGAGGGCTATTTGGAGAGCTGGCACGGCGTAGGACCTTTCGACATTCAAAGCGGAGAATTTAAGAAAAAATCCGCCGCCAAAAGCGCCACGCAAATTTACGCCGAAGCGCTTTTAAATTTAGCCGCTAAGCATGAAAACGTCGTGGGCGTGACCGCCGCGATGCCAAGCGGCACCGGTATGGATAAGCTGATCGAGAAATTTCCGCACCGCTTCTGGGACGTCGCGATCGCGGAGCCTCACGCGCTAAGCTCGATGGCTGCGATGGCGCGCGAGGGTTTTAAGCCGTACGTTACGATATATTCGACCTTTATGCAGCGCTCTTTCGATCAGATCGTTCATGACGCGGCGATTATGAATCTAAGCTTAGTCCTTGCGATGGATCGCGCTGGCATCGTGGGCGAGGACGGCGAGACGCATGAGGGGGTCTTTGACGTGAGCTTCTTAAACGCGATTCCAAACGTCAGTATGTGCGCGCCGCGAGACGAGGTGAGCTTTAAACGGATCATCGAGTACTCCTACACGCACGAAGGGGTTTTAGCGATCCGTTATCCGCGCGGAAGCTTTATATTGAACTGCGACGAGACCGGTGTATCTGCAGTAGAGCTTGCAAAATCGGTGTTTTTAAAGCGCAGCGATAGTGCGCACGTAGCGCTGATCGGCTATGGAAACGGCGCGGGCAGAGCGTATAAAACGGCCGAGGCGCTGGAGGGGCAGATAGAGGTGGATGTCGTGGATCTAGTCTTTGCAAAGCCTTTGGACGCCGAGTTTTTGCGAAGCTTGGCTAGCAAAGATAAAATTTGGTACGTCTTTAGCGATAACGCCAAAAAGGGCGGCGTCGGTGAAATTCTAAGCGCATTTTTGCAAGAAAATGAAATTTCGGACGTAAAGATCGTGAGCTTCGAATTTGCTGATATCTTTTTACCGCACGGCAAGACCGCCGACGTGGAGCGTAGCTTGGGCTTGGATATCCAAACTCTAACCGAGCGAATATTAAGTGATAAAAAGTATTAGTTAATATCAACTTTGTTTAAAGTAAAATTTGATAATATCACTTTAAAATTTTTTGAAGGACAAAAATGAGCCACGTAGAACTACTCAAAACTTGCGGGCTGAAAGCAACTCCGCAAAGATTGTGCATCCTAAAGGTGCTCGATCGCCACGAACATCCAAGCATAGATGACCTATACGAGGGGATCAAAGAGGACTATCCATCCATTTCACTAGCGACTGTTTATAAAAATTTAAACACCTTGCTCGACGAAGGGGTCGTGGTCGAGGTGAACGCGCCGAATAAAAAGAGCCGCTACGACATCTATCAGATGCCGCACATCCACGTCGTCTGCGAAAAATGCGGCAACGTCACGGATCTTTTCATGGATGATGCCTTTAATAAGGACATTTTGAAAAACATCGAGCGCAAAGCGGGTAATTTCATTCGCAAGCTAAATATCACGGCTACGGTCGAAGACTGCGAAAAGTGTAGATAGTTTAAAGAATTTTCTGCTATTATTACCCACTTTATTTTTGGAGCGGGTATGCAAACTAAGCGTAAATTTTTATTGAGCGACGATTCGATTCTGCGGACGCTAGAGCGTGCGGGGCTGAAATGTCGCAAGGTAAAGATCGCTTGGTTTTATACTTCGTTCTATCCCGAGATTTACTACATCCGCCAAAATGACGAATGCTCTTTGCACCACAGAAAAGAGGATCTCGACAGACAAATTCTAAATTTTAAAATTTCAAAAGATGATTTCAAAGAGGCTTTAAAAAGCAGGATCGCCCGCGTCGTGCAAAAGAACCGCTACGGCTTTGCTAACGACGAAGCGGAGTTTTGGCTAGAACTTTACGGCGGCGAGCTAAGCACGCTCGTGATTTTGCGAGCGAAATTTCAAAGCGAGACGGCAAGCGCAAATTTTGATTTTACAAAAACCTTCGGTAGCACCGATTTTTGCGAGATCACCGACGATTACCGCTACAAAAGCCGCTATCTAGCGCGCTACGGCATCCCGCCGCGTTCGCTTGATTTCGCGCACGCCCGCAGCGTTTTTAAAAAATTTAGCCAAGTTAAATTTTTCGCTCCGCCCTATGCGGACAGCGTTAAGCTCGCGCGCTTGGCGCTTGAGCTGGCATGGACGCGAGCCTGCGCCGCAAAGGGCGAGTACCAAAAAAACCTCTCCCCCGAAGCTCTTCACGAGCTGCGCGTGCAGATTCGTAAATTTAGAGCGGTTTTGAAGCTATCCGCGCCGCTTTTCGAGGCGGAAAAAAGGGGCGAAATTTTAAAACTGCTCGCAGGATTTATGAGCCGCACCAATCAGCTGCGGGACCTTCACGTTTTTGCGGAGTTTTTGAAGGCCGATGACGCGCCTGCAGGCTTTTTGCAACAGCTAAATCTTATCACAAAGCGCTCTGAGGATAAAATTTTAGAATTTCTCTCTAGCGCGGAATTTGCAGATTTAAACGGCGCTATTAGTGGCTTTTTAAGCGGCGCGGATGGTATCTACGCGCGCAGCGACTATGAAAAAATTTCAAAAAAGTTCGCCTCCGCCCGCCTTTGCAAGCTGATTAAAAGCCTGCGCGCGGAGCTAAAAAATTTAAAGCAAGGCTCGTCGCTGCAGGCATTTCACGACGCGCGCATAGGGCTAAAGAGGCTGCGATACGCGCTTGAAATTTTTGCAAGAAGCTTTGACGAAGGCTGCGTCAGGGAGCTGTTTAAACGCACCAAGGCTGCCTGCGAGGATTTCGGCGCGCTGCAAGATATCAGCGTATGGCAAAATTTCATCGCGATCTATCAAAAAGCAAGCGATAAAAGCGGCGTCGCG
>CAUUQJ010000063.1:0-6651 GCA_963547085.1 uncultured Campylobacter sp.
CATCTGATAATCACCGCCGGCACCTTTTTAAACGGGCTAATTCACGTGGGCGAGAACAAGCTGCAAGCGGGGCGCGTGGGCGAGCTAGCGAGCGTCGAGCTTGCCGAATCGTTGCGAAGCTTGGGGCTGCAAATGGGGCGGCTAAAGACCGGCACCTGCCCAAGGATCGATGCTAAGACGATCGATTTTAGCGTGCTTGAGCGCCAAGACGGCGACGCGGATCCGCATCCTTTCAGCTTTCGCAGCAAAGATTTCGCGCCGAAGCAGCTTGCTTGCTTCATCGCTTATACGAACGAGCGCACGCACGAGATCATCCGAGAAAATTTCGCCCGCGCGCCGATGTTTACGGGGCAGATTTCAAGCACGGGCCCGCGCTACTGCCCGAGCATCGAGACTAAAATTTATGAGTTTCCAAATCGCGACCGCCACCACGTCTTCGTCGAGCCGCAGACGCGCGAGGCTACGGAGTATTACGTAAACGGCCTTTCTACGAGCCTTCCTTACGATGTGCAGATTGCGTTTTTGCGCACGATTAGGGGCTTTGAAAATGCTAAAATCGTCCGCCCAGGATATGCGATCGAGTACGATTTCATCGATCCTACCGAGCTTAAACACAGCCTCGAGACCAAAAAGATCCGCGGGCTGTTTTTGGCAGGTCAGATCAACGGCACCACCGGCTACGAGGAGGCTGCGGCACAGGGGCTGATGGCGGGCATCAACGCCGTGCTTGATTTGCGCGGGCGACAGCCTTTGATTTTGCGTAGGGATGAGGCGTATATCGGCGTTTTGATCGATGATCTCGTCACTAAGGGCACGAACGAGCCTTACCGAATGTTTACTTCGCGTGCGGAATTTCGCCTGCTGCTGCGCGAGGGCAACGCCGTGCTACGCCTAAGCGAATACGGCCGCGAAATCGGGCTTTTAGACGAGGCGAGCTACGAGCGGGCACGCAAGTTTAAGCTAGACGTAGAGAGTGGAATGGAATTTTTGCTAAAAACGCAGATAACCCCTTCGAAACAGACGCTTAGCCTGCTACAAAGTATTGGCGCAGAGCCCATTTCGCAAAGCTGTAGCTTGCAAAAGATCGTAGCCAAAAGCGGCTTTTCAAAGGCGGGACTGCTCGCTCTGGCACCGCATTTCGAAGGCTTTAGCGATGAGGTTTTGGATGAAATTTTAACGCAGTGTAAGTATCATTTCTACATCGCGATGCAGCGCGCAGAAGTCGAGAGGATGAAGGGGCTGCTGGGCGTCGCGATCCCGCCGCAGATCGATTTTAGCAAGATCGGAGGGCTTAGCAACGAGATCGTGCAGAAGCTAAATCGCTTTGCGCCGCCAACGCTGTTTGCCGCGAGCGAGATCAGCGGCGTAACGCCCGCCGCGATCGATATTTTGCATATCTACATCAAACAAAATTTTGGCTTGAAATAAGCTGCGCGTCTGGCGTGAGAAAGCCGTAGTAGATTTGACTACGCAAACAAAATAGGAATCAGCATGTAAGATGAGTTAAATTTAAGCCTGAGAAAATTTGCGAGAGACTACGACAAAAAGCCGCTAGTCATCAAAGACGAAACTAATCAAGTCATAAAAATTTCGATTATTTCGATGCTCGCGTTAATGGCTTTTGGAATTTTAAGAAACGTATTTTTTAGCGGCAACTCCGATATATTTAAAATTTCATTATATTTTTTGCTCGTCATAGGCAGGAGAAAATTCGATATGAATTTCTATAGAAACGCTTATGTCTATTTTTATAATGATAAAATCGTCAAGATAATTGACGGCGAAATTTTTGCGGAAATTACGCCGCGTCAAATACGAAAGCTTCACAAAACAGTATCCTATGCGCTTCCGATACATTACGGGCTAGATAGCGTCGGCGGTAAATCAGGCATAATATTTCTTGTCGTTATCATGGCGGCGATGTTTGTAGTGCTACCCGTAGCGACATCTATTTTTATAATTTTAGCGACGATCTGCGTAGTGCTTTTGCCCCAGATCATTTTTCACTTCGGAGGGGGCGTCGATAGCGTTTTTGATATGATATTTTTACAGGGCAAAAACGGTTTGTTTTGTAATTTTATGATCAGCGATCCAAACGATTACGCCGAGCTGCGCAGATATTTCAAAGTCGTTTGTAATAAAAATTTAGACCTAGCCGAAAAGAAAATCACGGCGTTATTTGAAGTAAGTAAATTGGAGATAAATTTATTAGCTAAATTTATCACGGAGCGCAACAAAAAGGGCGATGCCTAGAGTTAAATTTGGATTTTAGCAGAGCCGGCAAAGCTTATAAAATTTAAAAATATAGTTAAATTTTGCACTCTCGCTTTAGGTTTTTAAATTTGATTCAAAATTTTACGATCCGTCAAATTTGATCCTATCTGCTAATTTCTGTCAGAGGCATGAACACAGATAGAGCTTATCGCTCCTGGCGCGCCAAAAGTGGATAAATTTGCGGCGGAATTTTACGCAGTCCGGGTAAAATTTTATTCGCGAAATGAGAACGGATTTAAAATTTAACCGTTTTTTCAAGCGAATTTTGCCACAATTGTGCTCAAATTTCATTGGGGCGAAAGATGAAAAAATATACCAAACAAATCCTCGCGATGCTCGCGCTAAACGCGATCTACAGCGGCTCAGGGATCTTAATTTTAAGCTTTATCAATAAATATCTACTTGACGGCGCCGAAAGAGGCGGCAGGATCATCGCGCTATTTTTCGCACTCTTGGCGCTATTTCTGCTGCTTTCGGTGCTAAGCCGCATCATGCTTTGCAAGATGGAAAACGACTTCGTGTTCGATCTGCGCACCAAGATCATCAAGCAGATCATCGATACGAAGTTCGAGCGCATCGAGGCTGCGTCGAAGGCGAACCTGCTTGCGTCCCTTTCTAGCGATATTTCGCGCCTGACCGAGGGCTTTATGCGCATCTCCGAACTGATCCAAGGTGCGATGATAGTGCTATTTTGCGGCATTTACGTGCTGTACATCGCGCCTATGATGTTTGCGTTTTTATTCGTCTGGATCGGCGCGCTGATGATTTTCAACCGCTTTTTGATGAAAAAGGTCATGCAAAATTACGATCTGTACCGCCAAAACGAGGACGTTTTGTATAAAAACTACGCCGCGGCGATCGAGGGGCACAAGGAGCTGTCGCTAAGCCTAGCCAAAGCAAAGAGCCTATACGAAAACGACTTTTTGCCCAACGCGCAAAATTTACGCCAAAGCTCGCTGCGAGCCGAGGTTTACGGCGCGTTTGCGAGTAATTTTATGAACGTGATGATGCTTGGCGCGGTGGGATTCGTGCTTTATTTTGGGCTCAGCGGCGGTAAGGCGGAGCTTGCAAACGCCGTAACGATCGCGCTTACGGTGCTTTTTTTGCGCGCGCCTTTGATGATGCTCATATTCTCGCTTCCTAGCGTGCTGCGCGCCAAGATCGCCTACGCAAAGATCAATGAGCTGGGCTTAGATCCATTCGTGCAGGGCTTTGAGCTTGCGCAAATGCAGCCGTGGCGCAGGCTGGAGCTTAAAGACGTGGGCTTTTCGTATCCAGACGGGAAATTCGGCATCAAAGGGGTAAACTTACAGCTAAATGCAGGCGAGACGGTGTTTTTAATCGGCGAAAACGGCAGCGGAAAATCGACGCTTTTTATGATCTTAGCGGGCCTTTATACGCCGCAAGCGGGCGAAATTTTAGCCGACGGCGCGGCTCTTAAACCCTCTGATCTGCGCGCCTACAGTAACAACATAAGCGCGGTTTTCAGCGATTTTTATCTCTTCGACTACGCTACGGGCGATGCGGACATCGCGCGCGAGTGGTTGGCGCTTACGCACCTGCAGGATAAGGTTGAGCTAAAGGGGGCTAAATTTAGCACCACAAGCCTATCTAGCGGGCAGCGCAAGCGCCTAGCGCTCGTAAGCGTGCTGATGGACGGGCGCAAATTTTTGATGCTCGATGAGTTTGCGGCCGATCTCGATCCGCAGTTTCGCGCGGAGTTCTACGAGCGGATTTTGCCCAAGCTGAAATCGCGCGGATATACGATCTTTGCGATCTTGCACGATGATAAATACTTCGGCGCCGCAGATAAAATTTATAAGATGCAAAAAGGCGAAATTTCGCGCATAAAGTAAAGCGGCGAAATTTTAAAATTCTACGCAGAATTTCGCGATGGAATTTGGCGTCTAGATGAAATTTCGCCTTAGAATTTCGCTGCGAAATTCTACGATTGAAATTTCAGCGGGAAGGTAAAATTTGCTTAAAATTTTACAGCGCAAATTCCGCTTCAAGCCCCTACGCTAAAGTTCGCAGTAAATAGAATTTCGCCTCTTTGGTGCAAATTGCAAAAATTTAACCGAAATTTACTAAATTTTGATTATACTGCACCCACAATTTAAAAAGAAAGGATAGGAATGAAAAAAGTTCTTATTGCATGTGCTGCGGTTGCGGCGTTTAGTTCGAGTGTATTCGCCGCTGATGGCGCTACTTTATATAAAAAATGCGTGGCCTGTCATGGAGCCAACGCCGAGAAGCCTTATCTTGGCGGCAAAGTACCTGCGTTAAACACCTTAAGCAAGGAAGATATCATCGCTAGCCTAAAAGGCTACAAAGACGGCACTCTGGGCGAGGGCAAGGGAAAATTTGGAATGATGGGCGTTATGAAGGGTCAAGCAGCTTCGCTTAACGACGAATCGATCGAAGCGCTAGCCGATTTCATCGTCTCTAAAAAATAATTTCAAACTTCATTCGGCGGGCTTCGCGCTCGCCGAGCTTCGCTTAACCTTAAATTTCAAAATTCTACGCTAATATCACGTAAAAATTCCAAAGGCTCATAATGTTTAACGGACTGATCAGAGAGATCGCGCAGGTTGCGAGCTTTAACGGCGATTTGCTGCGACTGCGCGCGAGATACCGCCCCGCGCTCGGCGATAGCGTCGCGGTAAACGGCGCGTGCCTGAGTGTGACGCGGCTTTTTGCAGATGGATTTGCGGTGCAGCTTTCGAGCGAAACGGCGCGCGTCATCGCCGCACAAAACCTGCACGGACCTGTGCATATCGAGCCAGCGATGCGGATTGGGGATCGCATAGACGGGCATTTGATCCAAGGGCACGTCGATGCCGTGGGCGAAATTTATAAAATTTCAAAGCTTGCAAGTGGCGTCGATTTTTTTATCCGCGCACCGCTGCACATAGCGCCGCTGCTAGCGCCGAAGGGCTCGGTAGCGATCGATGGCGTGAGCCTAACGATCAACGAAGTGCTTGAAGACGGCGGCACGCACGGGCGAAATTTTAACAGCCAAGGTCTTGAGGGCGGAAATTTTACTCGTAAAGAGCCGCGCAGTGCGAATTTCAGCGGTGCAAGCTCGCGCGGGCTAAATTATAGCGGCTCAAATTCCGTTCGAGATCCGAGTTCCTTGGGCGCAAATTTAAAGAGTGGAGCGCAAAGCTGCACCATTCGCCTTACGATCATCCCGCTCACGCTTAAGGATACGCTCTTTGGATCATACAAAATCGGGCGCCGCGTAAATATCGAGACCGATCTGCTCGCGCGATACGTCGTGGCGCAGCTGGGCTTTGCCGGCGGACAGCTCGTCGGTCGCGGCACTGTCGCGGCGAGCGATAATAGCGCCGAGGGCGAAAAAGAGGGGCTTTCGTGGGACGCGGTAGATAAAATTTTGAGCCTGTATTAAGCGGCGTGCGATGGATAAAATCGAAATTTGCAGAGAAAATCTTGAGTTTGTATTGGACGGACGCGGCGTGCTGGCGGGCTTTAGCACGCGGCTTGGCGGCGTAAGCGGCGGAGCCTACGCGGGCTTAAATTTAGGGGATCACGTAGGCGACGATCCGCAAAACGTCGCGCAAAACCGCGAAATTTTAGCCGCCGCGCTCGGCATCGGACCGCAAAATTTAAAATTTATGCGCCAGATCCACTCAAACAAGGTTGAAATTTTACGCGCAGCTAGCGATGAAATCCCGCCCTGCGATGGGCTTGTGACCGATCTGCGCGGCGCGGCGCTGTGCGTGCTGGTAGCGGACTGTTCGCCAGTGCTGATCGCGGACGAGCGGCGCAGCGTGGTTGCTGCGGTGCATGCGGGGCGCGCGGGCGTGATAGGGCGGATCTGCACCAATACGATAAATTTGATGAGCGAGCGCTTCGGCTGCGTCGCTGCAGAGCTGAAAGTATTCGTGGGCGCGAATATCAAGGCGAGAAATTACGAACTCGGCGGGCTTGATCTGGGCGAGTTCGAGCGCTACAAAACGCAGGGGTATTTCGATATAAACGCCGCGCTACGCGATGAGCTCGCAGCTGCGGGGGTGCGAAACGTTAAATTTGATCCGCGCTGCACTTTTGAGAGCGAGCTACATTTTTCCTACCGCAGAGACGGCGTGACGGGGCGCTTCTGCGGCTTTGTGATGAATAAGCCATGCCGATGAAAAGCAAAATAGGATATAAAATTTCTCCGCAAGGTCCGCTAAAATTTCTCGAAGCACTATAGAATTTGACGTAGAGGCGCTGTAAAACGAAGCGGCGAAAAAGAGGCGAGATTGTGGCGTGACATCGCAGTCAAGAAAGCCAAAAAACGTAAAATTTATAAAAATCCAAAGCAAAGGAGAAAATATGCTGTTACTTAAAAATGCCGATCTATACGCGCCA
>CAUUQJ010000064.1:0-6648 GCA_963547085.1 uncultured Campylobacter sp.
TTTTGCGGCGCGCTTTGCTCGATTTTGATTTTTGCGCCCTCGCCGAAAAGCGATTTTAGCACGCTATTTATCGCTCGTGAGCCCTTGCGTAGGTACTCTCTGTCCTGCCCCTGCGCGCGCGAGAGCAGATACAGCGTGCCGCGCTCGAACTTTAAAAATTCCACGCACTTGCTAAATTTCTCGCCCAGATCGTAATCGCGGTCGTAAATTTTGGCTAAAAAATTCTCGTAAATTTCATTTTGAGCGCCCGTTTTGACGAAAGAGCTAGAATTTTGCGCTTGCGCCGCTGCGCCAGGTTTGATCTCGTTGCTTGCGCCGAAGCTTTGTTTTGCCGCATTGCCCGCACCGGAGTTTTGCGCCGAGCTTGCGGGACGTTTTGCGCTCGCAGTAAAGCTAGGCACGCCGCTTGTCGCGTCATCCCGGTCGCTCGGTGCAAAAGCCGCGCCGTCCGGCTCGCTATTTGGCGCAAATGTAGCACTTTGGTTGGAATTTGACCTAAAATTCGGCGCGGAACTTTGTGCGTTTAAATTCGGCGCCGAAGCGGAAGCATAGCCCTCGCCTTGATCCAGCGATCTGCCGACCTCTATGAGCTCGTCGATTTCGCGCAGATTTACCGCCTCCATCATCATAAAAATCATCATAGAGATCGCGTAGGTGTTGTCCGGGCTGATGGCGAGCATACTCTTAGCGCCCGCTAAAATGCGGAAAAACCGCTCGTACATCAGTAGGCTAAATTTCGCGTCGCGGCGCAGGAATTTATCCTTTAAATTTGCGATCATCTCGTCGATTATCGTCTCGGCGTTGTAGTTTTCGACCTCTTTGATGATCTCGATCGCGCCCGCGCGGTCTTGGCGCAGCACGACGTCTAAAATTTCGCCGATTTTAGCGGGATCGAGCAAGCCCAGCATATCGGCGATCGCGCGCTGCGTGATTCCTTCGCGGCTAAAGATAATCGCCTGATCGAGGAGCGTGAGCGTGTCTCGTAGCGAGCCTGAGCCGCTGCGCGCCAAAATTTCAAGCGCGCCCTCTTCGTAAGCGATGTTTTCGGTTTTTAAAATCTGCTCTAGGTGCGCTACGACGGCGCTTTTGGCGATCGGCTTAAAGCGAAAGTGCTGAGTGCGCGATAGCACCGTGACTGGAAGCTTGAGCGGATCGGTGGTCGCAAGGATAAATTTTACGTAGCTAGGCGGTTCCTCAAGCGTTTTTAAAAGCGCGTTGGAGGCCTCTTTGGTGAGCATATGCACCTCGTCGATGATGAAAATTTTAAAGCGCGCACTTGCGGGATGATACTTCGTCTGCTCGATGAGCTCGCGGATATCGTCGATCTTGCGGTGGCTGGCGGCGTCCATCTCGATGATGTCGATGTGGCGCCCCTCGTTTGCCATTACGCAGTTATCGCAGATCTCGCACGGCTTGCCGGTAGGACCTTTATCGCATAAAAGCGCTTTGGCAAAAATCCTAGCCGTCGAGGTTTTGCCGCTGCCGCGAAGTCCGCTGAAAAGATATGCGTGGCTCAGCCTGCCCGAATCCAGCGCGTGTGCGAGGCTTTTGGCGACGGCATCTTGACCGATGAGCTGCTCGAAGCTTTTGGGTCTGTATTTTAAAGCGAGTGCTTGCAAAATTTCTCCTTTGATCTTATAATGATACAAAAAAATCTATAAATTTTAAATTTAGTGCTACAATGCGCCCGAATCTCATAAAAAGGATAGAAATGAAAAAATTTTTACTCGGCGTTTTTGCGCTATTTTTTGCCGCCTGCTCGCAAACCAGCAGCGTCATCAGCCTAAATCCATATCTTTCTAAGGCCGATCAGACCGTAAGCGGCAAGTCGGTAAATATCAACGCGATCAACGATCAGCGCGAAAATCAGATGGTAATCGCCGTTATAAACGACAACGACGGCAAACTCGTCGATGAAGTGCTTTTAAAAAACAATCTCTCGGCGTGGTTCGATAAGGCTTTGCGCGCGGAGCTTGAGGCTCGCGGCGTGAGGATCGATCCTGCAAGCCCTAATATCGTAACCGTAAACATTAGAAGCATCTCGGCGGCGATCAACGGCTACTCGAAGGAAAATATGAGCGCAAGAGGCGAGGTCGCGATCGCGATAGTTCAGGGCAACAAAACCACGACCAAGCGCGTAGCTCAAGATCAGAGCAAATTTACGGCGCTTCGCACGGCTAGATCGCTTAATCCTTTCGTGCAAAGCCTGCTAGACGACATCGTCAAAAAATCCGCCGATCAAATCATCTCGACGCTTTAGATGCGCTGCGTAAATTGCGGCGCGTTTAGCCTGCGCACGATCTGCGCCGCCTGCGCCGCAAATTTAGCCGAATGCCGCCTAAGTATGCGGCAGGTGGAGGGCTTTAGCGTGTTTTATTACTACGGCTACTCCGAAATTCGAGAGCTTATACTTTCTAAACATCACGAATACGGCGCTGCGGTGCTTGCGCGCATAGCCTCTTTAAGCCTAGCGAAATTCCCGCTTCATCTGCAGCGCGAAATTTCAGCAAATCCGCAAAATTACGAGGCGTTTAAAACGGATGGAATTTTTAAATTTAACGCCGTGCCGCTGGATGATGATGCTCGCAGCGGCTATTCGCACACGGCGATCTTGGCTCGCGCGCTAAAAAGCAAGCTAATTGAGCCAAAATTTCACTGCCTGCGCGCGCAAAACCGCGTCAAATACAGCGGGCAGAGTTTGGAATTTCGCCTAAAACACAAGCGGAATTTTAAAATTTTAACCCCGCCGCAATTCCCCGTGATCCTGGTAGACGACATCATCACCTCGGGCCTTAGCATGCTGCAAGCGCGCGAGAGCTTGATCGATGGCGGCTTTATGCCCGTGTGCGGCTTGGTTTTAGCTAATGCAAAAGAATAATTCGCTATAATCGCGCTTTAAAATTTAAAAGGATATTTATGCAATCAAATATGTTTGAAAATCAGGAGATTATCGATATCGACGTTGAAGAATCGATCAAGACGAGCTATCTTGATTACTCGATGAGCGTTATCATCGGTCGCGCGCTACCCGACGCCAGAGACGGCCTAAAGCCGGTGCATAGGCGAATTTTATACGCGATGAACGATCTTGGCGTGGGTTCTCGCCAGCCATACAAAAAATCCGCCCGTATCGTAGGCGACGTCATCGGTAAATACCATCCGCACGGCGATATCGCCGTTTACGATGCGCTCGTGCGAATGGCACAGAGCTTTTCGATGAGAATTCCTTCCGTGGACGGTCAAGGCAACTTCGGTTCGATCGACGGCGACGGAGCGGCGGCGATGAGGTACACCGAAGCGCGTATGACGCCGCTAGCCGAGGAGCTTTTAAAAGATCTGGATAAAGAGACGGTCGATTTCGTGCCGAACTACGACGAGAGCTTAAATGAGCCCGACGTATTGCCTGCGCGCGTGCCGAATTTGCTGCTTAACGGCTCAAGCGGAATCGCCGTTGGAATGGCGACGAATATCCCGCCGCACAGCCTAGATGAGCTCGTAGGCGGTCTTTTGATACTGCTTGAGAATAAAAACGCAAGCCTAGAGGAGATCATGGGCGAGATCAAGGGCCCCGATTTTCCGACCGGCGGCATAATTTACGGCAAAAAAGGGATCATCGAGGCGTATAAAACGGGCAGAGGGCGCGTTAAAATTCGTGCTAAAACCCATATCGAAAAAAAAGCTAGTAAAGACGTCATCGTAATCGATGAGCTGCCGTATCAGACCAATAAAGCGCGCTTGATCGAACAGATCGCAGATCTCGTAAAGGAAAAGCAGATCGAAGGAATCTCCGAGGTGCGCGACGAGAGCGATCGCGACGGAATTCGCGTAGTAATCGAGCTTAAACGCGACGCGATGAGCGAGATCGTACTGAATAATCTATTTAAGCAAACCACGATGGAGGCGACCTTCGGCGTGATAATGCTCGCAATCGACGGCAAAGAGCCGAAGATTTTCACGCTGATAGAGCTTTTGAAGCTGTTTTTGAACCATAGAAAAACCGTCATCATCCGCCGTACGATTTTTGAGCTTCAAAAAGCGCGCGCTAGAGCGCACATCTTAGAAGGTTTAAAGATCGCGCTAGATAATATCGACGAAGTGATTGACGTAATTAGAAACTCCGCCGATACCAACGTTGCACGCGAAAATTTAATGAGCAGATTCGGCCTCAGCGAGGCGCAATCGGGCGCGATTTTGGATATGAGGCTAAGCCGCCTAACGGGGCTTGAGCGCGAAAAGATCGAGGAGGAGCTAAAAGAAATTTTAGCCGAGATAAAGCGGCTTGATGCGATCCTAAAGAGCGAGGAGCTGATCGAGGGGATCATCAAAGATGAGCTTTTGGAGATCAAGGATAAATTTAAATGCCCGCGAATTACCGAAATCGTCGATGACTACGAGGATATCGACATCGAAGATCTCATCGCGAATGAAAATATGGTCGTTACGATCACTCATCGCGGCTATATCAAGCGCGTGCCTAGCAAGACTTACGAGAAGCAAAAGCGCGGCGGCAAGGGGCGCGTGGCGGTTACGACGTACGACGATGACTTCATCGAGAGCTTTTTTACGAGCAATACCCACGACACGCTTATGTTTATCACCGACCGCGGGCAGCTTTATTGGCTTAAGGTCTATAAAATTCCGGAGGGCTCGCGCACCGCAAAGGGCAAGGCGGTCGTAAATCTAATCCAGCTTGGCGCGGACGAAAAGATCATGGCGATCATCCCTACGACCGATTTTGATCCGAGCAAGTCGCTCGTATTTTTCACTCGAAACGGCATCGTAAAACGCACAAATTTAAGCGAGTTTAAAAATATCCGCTCGCTCGGCATTCGCGCTATCAGCCTAGATGAGGACGATACGCTAGTAACCGCTCTCATCGCTCCAAACAGCGCCGAGGAGATGCAAAGCTACAAAGGAGGCGCTCTAAGCGGCGACGATCTGGACGGCGGCGAGGCTGAGGAAATTCTAGAGCAGACCGAGCAGGATATTTTAGAGGGAAGCGAGAATGAAATTTCAGATGAAATTTCGGACGCGCAAGAGGGCGAGCCGCAAAGCGCTAACGAAAATATGCTCTTCATCGCTACGAAAAAGGGAATGTGTCTTAAATTTAATCTAAATAAAATTCGCCAGATGGGGCGCATCGCTCGCGGCGTAAAGGGGATTAAATTTAAAGAAAAAGGCGACGAGGTCATCGGCGCCGCGTTTATTCTAAGCGATATGCAAGAAATTTTAAGCGTAAGCCAAAAAGGTATCGGCAAGCGCACCACCGCGAGCGAGTATCGTCTCACAAACCGCGGCGGCAAGGGCGTAATCTGCATGAAGCTTACCAACCGCACGGGCGAGCTCATCGGCGTCGTGATGGTCGATGAGGAGATGGATCTCATGGCGCTAACCACCAGCGGCAAGATGATCCGTGTGGATATGCAAAGCATCCGTAAAGCGGGCCGCAACACCAGCGGCGTCATCGTCGTAAATGTCGAGGGCGACGACGTCGTGAGCATCGCGACCTGCCCGAAAGCCGAGGATGGCGACGAGGGCGAAGCGGACGAGCTTGCGCAGGATGAAAATTTATTAAATTCAAATTTGGATAGTAAAAATTCGCAGAGCGACGGCCCTAGCGATGAAATTTTAAAAGGAGGAGAGGATGAGTAGTTACAATATCGCCATCGTAGGCGCTACCGGCGCCGTAGGCGAGGAGATTTTGCGCGTCTTAGACGAGATGAACTTCCCCGTAAAGGACATACTGCCGCTTGCAAGCGCAAAGAGCGCGGGCGAGAAGGTGGAATTCCGCGGTAAAAAATACGTCGTGAAGGAGCTCACGGACAGCACCTTTGACGAAAACGAGATCGACATAGCATTTTTTAGCGCGGGCGGCTCCATTTCGGCGCATTACGTGCCATTTGCTGCGGCAAGCGGCGCGGTGGTGATCGACAACACGAGCCACTTTCGCATGCAAGAAAATGTCCCGCTCGTAGTGCCCGAGTGTAATCCTCAGGATATAAAGCTATGGGAAGAGACAGGCATCATTGCTAATCCGAACTGCTCAACTATCCAGATGGTTCAAATTCTTAAGCCGCTTGATGACGCGTTTGATATCGAGCGCGTGGACGTAAGCACCTACCAAGCGACGAGTGGCGCAGGTAAAGAGGGTATGAGCGAGCTTGTAGGGCAGTTGCAGCAGTTTTTCGCTTTTAAGCTTGATGAGTGCGAGCCGAAGGTTTTCCCGCATCAGATCGCGATGAATGTCATCCCACACATCGACGTCTTTTTGGACAATGACTACACCAAAGAAGAGATGAAGATGGTGAACGAAACGCAGAAAATTTTGCATAAAAGCTTCGCCGTTTCGGCTACCTGCGTGCGCGTGCCGGTACTTCGCAGCCACAGCGAGGCGATCACGATAAAATTTAAAAAGGATTTCGAGATTAGCCGCGTGCGTGAAATTTTAAGAAACGCGCCTAGCATCGTGCTTGTAGACGATCCGAGCAAAAACGAGTACCCGATGCCGCTGCTTTCTAGCGATACGAACGAGACCTACGTCGGTAGGCTCCGCAGGGACAATTTCGACGATAAAATTTTGCACCTTTGGTGCAGCGCCGATCAGATCCGCGTCGGAGCGGCTACAAACGCCGTGCGCATCGCGCTTCG
>CAUUQJ010000065.1:0-6620 GCA_963547085.1 uncultured Campylobacter sp.
GCTGCTCCGCCTCATCTAGGATGCCAAGTCTTAGTTTTTCCAGTTCGTTTGCGGTCATCTTTCTCTTTCTAAATTTATCGAAGCAAATTTTAAAGCTTAGCTTCGAATTCGCTCCTAAATTTAAAAGACTAAGCTTTAAAATTTACAAAATCCGCGGAATTTCGCTCTTTAAATTTAGCGCGAATCTCTGCACTAAATTTAGCTTTGGCACAAAATTTCTACGACCACCTGCGGCAATAGCTCATGTTCGATCTCATGGATTTTGGCTTCGTAAGCTTCAAAGCTCATTCCCGCGCTCTTTTCAAACGCGCGCTGAGCGATGATCGCGCCGCCGTCAAGCTCCTCGCTGACCCAGTGCACGCTCACGCCGCCCACCTTCATATCGCTTTCAAAGCTCTGCTTTATCGCATGCGCACCCTTAAAAAGGGGTAGCAGTGACGGATGCAAATTTATCGCGCGAACCCTGCTTGTAAAAACGGGCGTTAGAATGCGCATAAAGCCTGCAAGCACCGTAAGCTCCGCGCCGCTTTTTTCGATCTCGCGCACGAGGGCGGCGTCGAATTCCTCGCGGCTAGCGAAATCTTTGTGATTTAGGATCACGCTTTGAAGTCCTAATTTTGCGGCCTTTGCGATACCGCCGGCGTCCGCTTTGTTGCTTAGCGTTAGCACGACTTCGATCTTAGTTTCGCCAAAAGTTTTGCCGTGCAGCTTCTGCAAAATAGCCTCTAAATTCGAACCGCCGCCGCTAAAAAGCACGGCGAGCTTTTTCACAACCATTTTACCTCCTCGATGAGATCGAGCGGATTTAGCGCGTAGGAGTTTTTGGCGAAGGCTCGCGCAGCGAGTGCGTGGGCTAGGACGCCGCAGATCGAGGCTTGCAGGGGTGAGTAATTTTGCGCGAGCAGCCCGCCGATGAGCCCTGCGAGCACGTCGCCGCTGCCGCCCTTTGCGAGCGCGGCGCTACCTTTGTCGCAGACGTAGATGATGCCAGCTTGGGCGATGAGCGTGTTTGCGCCCTTTAGCACGAGTACGCCGCTAAATTTTTCGCTCCACGCCCGCGCAAGCTCAAAGCGGCGCTCTTGCAGCTCGCTTACGCTAAGATCTGCGATGCCTGCGATTTTTAAAAGTGAGCAAAACTCCTTCGGATGGGGCGTTATGACTAAATTTGAGTTATCACTAAGCAGGCTTAAAATTTCACGCTCGTAGCACAGATCGGCGTCGATGACGCAGCTTTTGCCCCGCAGCGCGGCAAGATCAATCTTTCGCTCCCCGAGGCCGCAGCCGCAGACCACGACCCGCGCGGCATCGAATGAGCTTTTTTGCATCAAAATCGGGCTTAAATTTAATGGCTCCTTACTAACGACGCTAACGAGCCCGCTGCCGATCGCGTGAGCCGCTAGGGCCGCCATCTGCGCCGCTCCGCTCATCTGCCCGCTTACGACGTAAGTGTGCCCGAAATCGCCCTTGTTGGTGTTTTGCTTCGTGCGTAGCGGCAATTTCAGATCGCTTTTTTGAAGCAGAAAATATTCGCTCTGCTCCTCAAAATTTTGGCGCGAAATTCCAAGATTTGCGACCTTGATCCGTCCTACATAATCCTTCGCGCCGTCTGAAAACAGCGCGAGTTTGAGCGCTCCCATCGCGATCGTCAAATCCGCGCAAAATGCACCGCCTAAAATGCGCCCGAGCTTATCGATGCCGCTTGGGATATCGACTGCGATTTTTAGAGCTTTCGCGCTATTTGCGAAAGATAAAATTTCGCAAATTTCAGCGCTTACCGGTTTATTCAAGCCGCTGCCGAAAATCCCGTCGATTATGCAGTCTGCGCTTGTAATCTCATCGCGCAGGACGCTCGGCTCGCCGCATTCGTTGCCTAGATTACCGCACTCGCCGCCGTACCCTGCGGTTTCAAATTTAGCACCTGTAAATTTTGCGCATAATTTATCGTCGCCGCCTGAAATGTCCGTGCTGCTTAGGCTTTCGCACTCACCCCGCGGCTCGCCTTCACAAGAGCCAATGCCATTTAAAGAGGAACCTTCTACGCTTTCATGCGCGCAGGCATCCTTGCTAGACGCGCTCTCTACGTGCCCACAATCGTCTTTCGCGCTTGCGATGTCGATAAGCCTAACGCCCGCAGCCCGCGCCGCTTCCGTTTGAAATTTACCCGCCGCGCTTCTGTTTTGAAGCACGCAAAGCGCGGTGCAGCTAAAATCGCCGCTTAGCTTTCGCAGCGCCGCCATCGCGTCCGCGCCGTTATTTCCGCCGCCGCAAAGCGCCAAAATGCGCGAGCCCTTTTTGAGCCGCTTTCTGATCTCGCGCTCGATCCTGCAAGCGGCGTTTTCCATTAAAATTTGCTCGCCAAGTCCAAATTTCGCGCTCGCTCGCGCGTCGAGCTCCTCGGTGCTAAAGAAAATTTTTTTCAAATTTCGCTCCTTATGCGAAAGCTAAGAGCCTCCAAAATATGCGCCTTGGCGATGATCTCAGCGCCTGCTAGATCGGCGATGGTGCGGGCGAGCTTTAGCGTCTTATTTACGCCGCGCTGCGAAAGATCGTAGCGGGTGATCGCCGTTTGCAAAACCTCTCGCGCAGCGCTTTCACAGACGCAAAATTTTTCAGTATCCTCGTCGCGCAGCTTTGCGTTTAGCTCGCTCTGTCCGCGAGCCTTCTGCGCGCGAAACGCCCGTAGCACCGCATCCGCCATCTCCTCGCTGCAAACGTCGCTTCTGTCGTCCGCGCCGGTCTCATCCATCGCGACGTATATGTCGATGCGATCGAGCAGTGGCGCGGAGATCGTGTTTTTGTAGCGCCTGATATCGTTTAACGAGCAGGTGCAGGTGAGGTTTTTGGAAAATAGATTTCCGCACGGGCAGGGGTTTTGCGCCGCGACGAAGATAAATTTCGTTTGGTATTCGACCTTGGAATTTACGCGCGAAATTAAAATTCTATTATCCTCCAGCGGTTCGCGCAGGCTTTCTAAAATTTGCTTGCCGAAGTGCGGCAGTTCGTCGAAAAATAGCTCACCGCCGTTTGCAAGCGCGACCTCGCCGATCTTTGCGCCGCTACTGCCGCCGCCGAAAATCGAGCTGCGCGTGCTGGTGTGGTGCGGTGAGCGGAAGGGGCGCAGCGCGCTAAAATCGACGTCTTTGTTATTTAACGACTCGTAGGCGCACGAGAGTAGCACTTCGCCCAGGCTCTGCGGCGGTAGAATTCTGGCTATCCGCTTTGCGCACATGCTTTTGCCGCAGCCGGGGCTGCCCTCAAAGAGGATGTTGTGCATGCCGCACGCAGCGATCAGGCTCGCGCGCTTGGCGCGCTTTTGCCCTTTGACGTCTTTGAAATTTAGCGAAAAATCGTGGTTGGGAACGTAAATTTGCCCGTCAATCTCCACGACGTTTTTAAAAAGCGGATGGGTTTCTCGCATGAGCCTGCTTGCGGCGAACTCCTCGTCTAAAAAAAATCTGGCCGCGTCGCTTAGGCTATCTACGGCATAAACGTCGTAGTTTGGGATCGTGCAGGCCTTTAGAGCGATGCTTTGCGGCACTAAAATTTTAGCGCGCTTCACCTTCGTGCTTAAAAAAAGCAGGATCGAAAAGAGGCTCGCCGTGCTCTTTAAACTGCCGTCTAAACCGAGCTCGCCGAAGACGAAGAAATCGCCGTCGATGCGCTCTTTTTGCAGCGCGATGAGAAGCGCGATCGCAAGATCGAAGTGCGAGCCGTTTTTGGGCGTGTCGGAGGGGGAGAGATTTATGATGATTTTGGACGCGGGAAATTTAAAATTTAGGCTCACAAGCGCCGCTTTTACGCGGCTTTCGCTCTCTTTTATCGTAGCTCCCGCAAGGCCTACGATATTAAATCCCGGCAGCCCCCGCACGAATGTCGATTCGACCTCTACGGGGATCAGTGCATCCGTGAAGGCAGCGCATTTTAGGGATTTCATTTCGATTTTTCTTTTAGGCTTTTTTTGAATTCTTTATCAAATTTTTTGCGTTTGTTGTATCCGATGCGCTCGATGAAAAGATGTCCGTCGAGGTGGTCCATCTCGTGCTGGATACAGACGGCTAGTAGCTCGCTAGCGTCCATTTGCTGGGTATTGCCGGCGCGGTCTTGAAACTGCACCGTGATAAACTCGGCGCGCGTGACGTCCTCGTAAAAGCCCGGCACCGACAAGCAGCCCTCCTGAAATACGACCTCGCCTTCCTTTTTTAAAATTTGCGGATTGATGATCTCGATGAGGTCTTTTTTGTCTTGGATTTTTTCCTCATTGGCTAAATTTATAATCAAAGCGCGCACGGGCTTGCCTACCTGGATGGCGGCAAGGCCTATGCCGTTTTTTGCGATCATCGTCTCATACATATCGTCCAAAAGCTTGCCCAGCGCCGCGTCGAATTTCACGACCTCGGTCGATCTTTGATAAAGCTTTTTATTCGGATAGGTAAGGACGTCCAGGATCATCTATTTAAAGCTCTTTTGAAGTACTTGATCGATCAGTCCGTATTGCACGGCATCCTCGGCGCTCATGAAAAAGTCGCGATCGGTGTCCTTTTCGACCTGCGCGAGATCTTTGCCGGAATTTTGCGAAAGGATGTTGTTTAGAATTTCTTTCATTCGTAAAATTTCTTTGGCTTGGATCTCGATGTCGGTAGCCTGACCTTGCGCGCCGCCGAGGGGCTGGTGGATCATTATGCGCGAGTTTGGAAGCGCGTAGCGTTTGCCTTTGGCTCCGCAGCTTAGCAAAAATGCCCCCATCGACGCCGCTTGACCGATACAGATCGTGCTTACGTCGGGTTTGATGTAATTCATCGTGTCATAAATGCTAAATCCGCTTGTAACCACGCCGCCCGGGGAGTTGATATATAGATAGATATCCTTATCGGGATCCTCCGCCTCCAAAAACAGAAGCTGCGCGACGATCGAGCTTGCCACTGCGTCGTCGATCTCGCCGCTAAGCATTACGATACGGTCTTTTAACAGCCTCGAGTAGATGTCGTAGCTGCGCTCTCCGCGACTAGTTTGTTCGATAACGTAAGGAATCACCATCTATTCGCCCTTCTCTTCTTTTTTGCCCTGCTTTGAGAAAATATCGTTAAATAGCTTCTCCTCGATCAGCGCCATTTTAACGGCCGGCAGCATGCCGTTGTTGCGGTATCTATTTAGATGCTCCTTCGGATCGGCGCCGTAGGTGTAGGCCTCCATATAGACCGCCTGAACGAGCTCCTGATCGCTCACGTCGATCTTGCGCTTTTTGGCTAGCTCGTCGATTAAGAAGGTAAGCTTGACGCTGTTTTCGGCAGCCTTTCTAAACTCTTCGCGCTTTTTATCCAGAGCGTCTTTGTTGTTTTTAAATTCCTCGATCTGCTCCTTTGAAAAGCCGCTCCAGGCGTTGTTAAACTGCAAATTAATCTCCTGCTCGACGATCGCTTTTGGAAGCGCGAAGTTAAATTTCTCGGCGAGCGCGTCGGCAAATTTAGGCTTTAAATCCTCATTTATAAGCTTTTGAAGCTTATCGTTTTTGATGCGCTCTTTGATGCGCGCTTCAAATTTCTCCTTGCTCGGCTCTTTCTCGCCCGGAAGCGCTTGCTTTAGCTCCTCCTCGCCGAGCTCTTTGGCAGGTTTTTTAGCCTGAATTTCATGAAGCTTGACTTTAAAGATCGCGTTTTTGCCGGCTAAGCTTTTCGCGCCGTAATCTTGCGGAAATTTAACCGCTACGTCGCGCTCCTCGCCCACTCTAAGTCCGATCATTCCGTCTTCAAAGCCCGGGATAAATTGATTTGAGCCGATCTGAAGGACGTAATCCTGCGCCTTGCCGCCGTCGAATGGCTTGCCGTCCACGAAGCCTTCGAAGTCGAATTTTGCAAAATCGTCTTTGGCTAGAATTTTTTTGTTGGTTTTAGAAAGTGGAGCGATCATCTGCAAAAATTCCGTCACTTTCTCGTCGATCTCTTTTTGAGTAACGCGCGGGCTGCTAAATTTAGGGATCAGCTCCTCGTAGCCCTCGACGCTAACCTCGGGCCTGAAAGAAATTTCGATCTCCACGTCGATGTCGCCTTTGTTTTCGTCAAATTTAGAAAAGACCGGCTCGGATAAAATTTCATCTTGTTTTTTCTTTAAAATTTTAAGAGACTGATCGATCATATCTTTAAGAAGCTCCTGCTTTGCGTCGCCCTCAAGCTGTTTGCCGTATCGCTTCAAAACCACCGCGGTAGGCACTTTGCCCTGTCTAAATCCGTCGATCCTTAGCTGCTTGGAGGCCTTTTTGGCTAGCTCTTCTACTTTTGCCGCGATCTGCTTTGCTTCGATCTTGCTCGCAGCGACCGCATTCGCGGCGTCTTTCATTTTTGCTTTTACTTCCATAAAATTCCTTTAGAAAATTTAAAAATAGCGAATAATATATCAAAAAATTTCTTATTTAAAGTATAAATTCCTAAAATTTGCCGAGCCGCTTAGGCTCGCGGCTTTTAAATTTTAAAATTTTTAAGAGCCCGCCTTGAAATTTAAAGCGGGCTGAGGCTAAAATTTTACCGATACGTTAAACATAAACTGCCGCGCGTAGCCCGAAATTTTAATTAGGATTTTAAAATTTATCAGCGTTATAAAAGGCGTTTTTGAGTAATATCGCGCATCGA
>CAUUQJ010000066.1:0-6616 GCA_963547085.1 uncultured Campylobacter sp.
AGAATTTTGCCAATAGAATTTTTGCTGCTAAAATTTCACTCACAATTTACGACGAAATTTAGCGCAAAATTCTAATTTTTCACTCCGCTTAAAATATCCAAATCTTTGTTATACACCTTGGTATCTACTTCAAAAATTCCAAGCAGCGTGTGAAAAAGATTATCGTGCGAAAAAGTGTCGTCCTTATGCGATTTAAGCGCGCTTAGATCATATCTTTCGCGCATTTTTCCCTCACCTAGCCAAACGATCGCGCCGATGTGCTTTTGCGCCTCGGGAGCGAAAAGATAGGGCATGCCGTGCAGATAAACGCCGCCCTCGCCGAGGCTCTCGCCGTGATCGCTCATATAGATCATCGCCGTTTCGTGCGTCTTAGAATACGGTTTTAAAAAATCTATAACCTTGCTTAAAAAATAATCCGTGTATAAAATCGCGTTATCGTAGGCGTTTGAAATTTCTTGCTGCGAGCAGTTTTCAAGCTCGTTATCGCGGCAAACGGGGCTAAATTTTTCAAATTCTTTCTTATAGCGCTTAAAATACGCAGGCCCGTGATTGCCCATCTGATGCAGCACGATTAATACATCTTTGCCCGCGTTTTCGGCGACAAATTTATCAAGCCCCGCAAGCATCCCCTCGTCCCTGCACTCTACGTCGCAGATCGGATTATTTTGCGGAATTTTAAAATCCTGATATTTTACGCGCAGCGCCACACCTTTGGAATCGGAATTGTTATCGCGCCACAAAATCGCCATGTCATCAGCGCGGCTTAGTATGTCTAATACGTTTTGCTCCTCCGCAGCCTTTTCGACGCTAAATTCCTCTCGATTTAGCAGCGAAAACATGCACGGCACGCTTTGCGCCGTCGAAGTGCCGCAAGAATGGGTATTGCTTAGGCTTACGACACCCTGCTCTTTGGCTAGTAGCGGATTAGTATCTCGCTCGTAGCCGTTTAGCGAAAATCTATCCGCTCTCGCCGCTTCGCCCACGACTACGACGACGAGCTTTTTTGAGCTTGTGGAATTTTCATCGATATGCGCGTCCGTAGCGATTTGCATCAGAGGCTGCGAGCCTTGCTTTTTGGATTTTGCGACAAATTTAACGCCGCTGTAGATCCAATATCCGGGATTTGCGTAGCTGCGTAAAATTTTATGCTCTCTGAAAAACGACGCGTAGTATTTGCTAAATCCAAAAAGCAGTGCCGCAATGATTATTATGCAAATGCCCGCTGCTTTGAGCTTAGCTAAAATTTCAAATTTAAGCGGACGGTAGCTAACGCGCGAGCGAGCAATCAGCACGCAGGGTAAGACGCCCAGCACCAGCACGTAAATCGCTAGTCTCGGGCTGAAAAGATCCGCTGACTCGGCAAAGTTCGTCTGGGCTGCGTTACGGATCATTTCCGAATCGATTACGACGTTATAGCTATCCATAAAATACGCCGTAAACGACGAAATAAAAAAGCATATCATCAAAATCGGCTTGGTCGTATAGCGCGAGCTAAAAATTGTAAAAAATAGCGTCAAAAAAGCGATCAAAGCTGCCGCGTCGCAGACAAGATAGATAAAATTTAGCCCCGAGATTCCGTAGGCATTTATGATATTTTTAAAAAACGAGAAGTTAAAAAATGCCACAAAAGCAAGCGAGCTTAGAAAAATAAGCTTCTGCTGCGACGGATTTTTAAAAAAGCTAGGCACGAAGCGTTCCTTGAGATAAAATTTCAAGTTGAAATTTTACGGCGTTTTGGTAAATACTCGGAAATTCCGCGCTTTGTATCTCGCAAATCGCAGCAAAATTTTTGTGAAATTTTAAATACACATATAGTATTTCGGCGCAAAGCACGTATGGCTACTTCGCGCCAAAATTTAACAAAGCGCGCGTTTGCAACCACTTCGCGCCGAAATTTTGCGGGCGCTAAATTTAAGCCCCGATTGTTTCGCCAGCGATCATTCCAAAAACCATACAATCAAGGATCGCGTAGGTTCCGAGCCTGCTCGCGCCGTGCACGCCGCCGGTTACCTCGCCCGCAGCCCAAAGCCCGGGGATCGGCTCGTGAGTAAGGCTAGAGATGACTTGGGCTTTGGTGTTGATCTCAAGTCCGCCCATCGTGTGGTGCACCTTCGGCATCGTGCGACTTGCGTAAAACGGCGGCTTGGAAACGTCAATGCCGTCCAGCTTATCGACTACTTTGCCGAATTCCGGATCTTTGCCCGCTTTGACATAAGAGTTATAATCCGCGACGGTCTTTAAAAACGGTTCCAGCGGCAGATTGTAAGCCTTTGCAAGCTCCTCTAGCGTGTCAAATTTCTTCACGACGCCCGCTTCTAGAGGCCTTGAAGTATAGACCGGATTACGCGCGGCAACGGCTTGGGAGTCGCAGACATTTACCGGATAGTTATCGTTTTTCTCGCTCTCGGCGATAACCTTGAAGCAGGCATCCGCCTTGATCTTACGCCCCGCGTGCTCGTCCATAAAGCGCTTGCCCGTCTTTGGATCGACGGTAAGACCGTAGGTGTTGCAGCAGTGGTTGGTGAAATTTACCGCAGCGCCGAAGCCCTTTTCATCTGGCGAGCAATACGGAAGGAACTGAATCCACGACGTAAGAAGCGTAAATGCGCCGATTCTATTTGCCGCTAGCATCGCTCCCGCCGAGCTTCCCGGATGGTTAGTGCTGTCTATGCTAGGCACTACGCGCGGATCTTGGATCTGGCGGTACCATAGATCGCGTCCGTATCCGCCCGAGGCTAGCAAAACGCCGTCTTTGGCTTTGTAGCTCTTTTTTTCGCCACCTTTGTTTTCCAGATCGTCGCTAAAGAGCTTCGGATCAAATTTATACTCCTCGCGCGCTTCTACGCCCACGACGCGGCCGCTGTCGTCCACAATAAAATCGTCAAATTTCGTGCGGGTCTTGATCGTGACGTTAGGATCGTTTTGAAGTTTACCCATCATCGGTTGGATGTAGCCCGAGCCTGAGCCGTTGGTTGATTGCAAGCTTCTTGCGACGCTGTGGCCGCTTTCAAAGATCAGCTTATCGCTAAACTCCGCTCCGCAGCCCACCAAAAGATCCACCGCATCGTTGCTGCGATCAAACATCACGCCCAAAAGATCGGTATGATTGAGCCCGAGTCCATCTTTTACAGCATCGGCGATAAAAAGCTCCTTGCTATCTTTGATACCTTGTGCGACTTGAAATTTATTCATCGGAGCCGCCATATTTCCGCCGTTGATGACGGAATTTCCGCCCGCGCGACCCATTTTTTCAAGCACTAGCACCTTTTTGCCGCGCCCGCTGGCTTTAATCGCCGCGGCAAGCCCCGCAAAACCGGTGCCGATGATGACGATGTCGTATTCCTCGTCAAATTTGACGTCCTTGGCGTTTTGCGCCGCACTTGCGCTACTAGCCCCTAGCGCAAGCGCTCCGGCGCCCACTGTGCTAATCTTTAAAAAACTACGTCTTGATACGTTTTGCATTACAACTCCTTTAATTGAAATGTATTTAAAAATAATAACTCGAATTTAAGGGTAAGTCAAATAAAACGACGCTATGAAAGGATAGTAAAAAGCTATGAAATTTAGGGATTAATATAAAATTTTGAAATTTAGCAAGCGGGGATTTAAATTTTAAAATTTACAATGCCGCTCGTTTGTGAAATATCCGCTGCAAATAAAAATCTCGGCACGAAAATCGCAATGAATGCAAAATTCGCGCCGAGCCTTAAAATCGCTACGCCCTTAGCGAGCGACTTTAAATTTAAGCGTTTGCAGATCGTAATTATTTACTCGCTCGTATTGCATATCCTCGATAGAGATCGCAGGAAGCGCGCACGAGCCCGACATGATCACGTTTATCGGCGTATAGATGACGCCGGTACTATTCTCTCCCTCTTGCGGATCGTAGTAAAAATAGCCGCTTTTCGGGAAGTGAAGCACTCGGTCGTACAGATACTCCGTATGCTCGATCGCTACGCTATCTACAAAGCCTTCCGGGCGAGCCTGTGCAGCCGAGCCTAGGCGCTCATTTACCGCCTCGAAGCAGCTAGGCATCGCCTCGTCGATCGCAAAATTATATAGATAATGATTCGCTCGCCAGCTGATCTTAGAGTAAATTTTCTGCCCTACTTTGAGTTTGTTTAGATCGACGATGTTGCCGCGAGCATCGAGAAACTCGCGATAAATTTCAACCTTCTTATCTCGGTCGTTATCAAACGGTCTATTTGTGCTAAGCGGGCTATGTTTGACCGCAGCGCTTTCATATCCGAAACCTAGCACCGTAAAAAACAGCTCGCCATTGCCGCTCATCGGCGTAAATTCTATCGCGCCGTCTTTAACCGCGAGTTTGGTATCCAGCGGCGAATTGAAATTTTTCGCCTCGCCGTTGTATTTTAAAGCAAAATGGGCTTCTTTTTTCGAATCCTTAAAATACTCATCAAATCCGCGTATTACGCTTGCTCGCTCCTGCGTATTGTTTATATTTTTTAGATCGCGAATGATCGCATCGACCGTGCGAGCCGTGCTATCATCTTTGATGCCAACCTTGCCGAATGCGTAGAGCTTAAAAGCGGCGTCTCTTATGTCGCTAGCAAACGTCAAGCCCGCTCCGTCTTCGGCGTAGTCATAATCCATTTGGTTTATTTTTTCACGCATGAAGTTAAACTCGGTCGTCATATTGTGCTTTTTAAGTATCGCAGCCATAGCGATGCGAGCCATCGGCGAGTTGTCATAAAGGCCGTTGTCGTAAATGAAATTTATCTCATCGTCATCCAGCTTGCCGTATTGATCTAGCACGAAATCCGCGTATATTCGAAGCGTCGCTTGATCTTCGTAGTCTGATTTTAAGGCGCTAAATATCAGCGATCTTTGCTTGTTGCTAAGGAATTTATAGCGCGTATCAAGCTCTAGTAAAACGTCGCTTGCGTAAATTGAAGCGTAGTAATTAGTAACGCCGTGAGCACTCCAGTAGCCGAAATCACCGTTAGGTTTGAGGCGAGATAAAATTCTACTTGCATACTCGTTTACGCGGTTGGTTAAGGTTTTATTGGAGTCTTTGCGTGCGACATAATCAACCGCTACCATCTTTGAAGTAAGCTGCTCGGTGCAACCGTAAGGATAGAGATATAGCTCGTCCGCTAGGCTAAAAGCATTAGGCGTAGCGCTGATGTGAGTATAAATTTCTTTATAACTCGGATCGATTTTGAGCGTTACCGGCTTATTGCCATAGCTTACGTGAAATAGCTTCGAGCGCGGGAACTGGCTGATTATGTCAAATTCCACGTCGTTGCTAAATTTTTGCCCGTTTGCGTCAAGATCAAATTTAATGTTCGCATCCGCAATATCAAGTGCGCTCGCGGTGAAGTTCGTATGCTTGACTTCAAGCGGTTTGAGCGTGAAATTTGCCTCGCCGCCGCTTATAGCAACCGAAGGAGATGAGCTGATTTTTAAGACCGCCTTTTGCTCTTTATCAGTCGTATTGATGAGCGTAAGCGGCACGGAAATTTCATCGCCGCGTACCATGTAGGTTAGATCCGCCGGTTTTATGATCACGTCGTCTCGAACCTTGACTTCGACGTTTGCCGAGCCGATCGTAGCCGCCTCTCCGATAGCCATGGCGCTTAGTCGGATCGTGGAGTTAAAATTTTTCGGCATCGCAAGCTCAAATTTCGCCTCGCCGTTTGCATCCGCTTTTGCGATCAGCATTTTGATAAATTTTTTCTGCTTTTTGTTTTCGACCGGGCTTAAATTTCGTTTAGCTTTCGCCATCACGCCGTCGCCGCCGAAGCTTAGCTCCTTCGCGGTAGTTTGATACACGCTAAGATCGTCGTAAATGTCGAAGTATCGCACCGCAAAATACGCGCTAACGTCGAATGCCCCAAATGCATCGAGCTCGCTTTGCGAGACGATGTCTAGGATGCCCAGATCGACCGCATACAGCACGATCTTGGAATTCGGCTCGCTTTTTACGCTGATTTGCGCGTTTTGGCCGTTTTTATAAATTTTATCCGCTGCGATCTGCACGCTTGCTTTGTGATCGTCCGCGTTTAGCGCTACGGGCACGTTAGCATAGGCGCGAAGCGGCATCGCAGCAGGCGTAGCGGCGCGAGTGACTACGGCGTTGATATGCCCGCCGATGAAATTTTTCGGCGTTTGCAGCTCGAATTCCGCGCTGTTTCCTTTGATGCGTAAAATTTTATAATCATAAATTCCTTCGCCGACGAGAGAGACGTTAAGTACGCCGTTTTCGATAGGCGAGGTGATGACGCCCTTGACGCTCTGGCCCGGCTTTATCTTGTCGCTTGCGAGTTTGATCTTTGCGCTTTGGATATCCTTGGCATTTATCCGTCCGTAATACCCCCAACCGCTTACGTCCACGCGTACGCTAGCGCTTGCGCCGCTTGAGTAGTCGTTCGCGATGATGACGTAGTTGCCGCCGCTTTCAAATTTATAATCCAGCTCGCGTGCGTCGGTGCTAAGCGCCGTCACGAGGCTAAATTCCTCCTGCTCGACATATCTGCTACCGTCGTATACGTAATTGAAGTCTTCGCGATAAATTTCGACGTCGATCTTGCCCGCAGCCGGCGTCTTTGCCTTGGCATCGAGTAGCGCTAGATAGAGCTTTACTTTATCGCCC
>CAUUQJ010000067.1:0-6614 GCA_963547085.1 uncultured Campylobacter sp.
TGTGCCATTATCTGTTTACGAACAACCTCTACGACGAGGAATTTATCAAAAAATATACCGTTGGATTTAATAAATTTAAAGCGTATTTTCTAGGCGAGAGCGATAAAATCGTAAAGGACGCAGCTTGGGCGAGCAAAATTTGCGGGCTTAGCGAGGAGGCTATTGCGAAATTTGCTACGGCGCTTGCAAAGGAGCCGAGCACGATTTTAATCGGTCGCGGTTTGCAACGCGCCGATCACGGCGAGCAGCCTTTCTGGGCGCTCGTGGCGCTTAATGCGATGCTAGGGCATATCGGCAAGGAGGGTCTTGGCTTTGAATTTAGCCTAGGCTACGGTTCTGCGGGCGCTACGAATAAAGTGGCTCCGATTTTAAAGGGGCTTAGCACGCGCATAGATGAAAAATACGAAAACACGGGCTCTGCGCCTTGGAAAAGTGCGAAAAACATTACCATTCCGTCCTCTCGCAGCATCGAGGCGCTGGAGCATCCGGGCAAGCAGATCGATTACGACGGCACTAAAATCAAGCTGCCGCATATGAGAGTCGCTTATATGGCGTGCGGATCGATGTTTACGCGCCATCAAGACGTGAATAATATCGTCAAGCAGTGGCGTAAGCTCGACACCGTTATCACCGCCGAGCCTTACTGGACGAGCACGGCGAAGCTTAGCGATATCGTGCTTCCGGTGGCCGTCGAGGTCGAGAGAAACGACATCAACCAAACCGGCGCTACGGGCGAATATATAGTCGCTTACAGGCCCGCAATCGAGCCGATGGGCGAGAGCAAGAGCGACTTTTGGATCTGCGAGCAGATCTGCAAGCGCTGGGGATACGGCGAGGTCTTTAGCGAGGGCAAGGATGAGCTAGGATGGATGAAGGAATTCTACGCCGATGCCGTAGAGCAAGCTAAGGGTCTAAATATAACGATGCCTAGCTTTGAGGAATTTTACGACAAGGGCTTCGTGCGCTTTGAAAAGGACGATGAGAGCAGCGCGCTATACACGCGCCTTGCGGCATTCCGCGAAAATCCCGCCAAAAACCGCCTAGGCACCCCATCTGGCAAGATCGAGCTTTACTCACCAACGATCGCTAAGATGGGCTATGCCGACTGCCCGCCGATGCCTACTTGGATTGAACCTAAAGAGTGGCTAGGGGATGCGAAAAAGACGGCGAAGTATCCGATCCACGTCGTAAGCCCGCACTCTCGCTACCGCCTGCACAGCCAGCTAAACAATTCGATCATCAGAAATTTTACCGAGGTTAGCGGCAGAGAGCCGGTGCTTATCAATCCAAAAGACGCCGAAGCTCGCGGGCTTGCGAACGGCGACATCGTGCGCGTTTTCAACGATCGCGGCGAAATTTTAGCGGGCGTGCTCGTCACCGACATCGTGCCCGAGCGCGTCGCAGCGATCTGCGAGGGCGCGTGGTATGACCCCGAGGTTTGGGGCGAGAAAAGCCTCTGCCAGCACGGCTGCGTAAACGTACTTACGTTTGATAAAGGCACGTCAAGTCTCGCGCAAAGCAACTCGGCTCACACCGTGCTTGCCCAAATCGAGAAATTTAAGGGAGAGATTAGGCCGATTACGGCGTTTGGTAAACCTAAAATCCTACAATCTTTGTAGAATTTAACGCGTCGTCTCGCGAGTGCTTTTGAGAGAGATTTGAAATTTTAAGTCTGCGGCAGACTACTTTGTCTAGCCTTGACTTAAAATTTCTGCACAACTCTCAAAATCATCTCGCGATACTTCCGCTTGTCTTTTTATGCTCAAATTTGTAATTTGTTGAATTTGAGCGTAAATTTACTTTCTTTCGCATTCGTCAAATTTAAACATAAATTTTGCGCAGAGTAAAAACTCTGCTAAAATTGGCTCAAATTTGACCCAAAGGTCGCGCTGTGCAAATCCCAAATTTGATCCGAAATTTTATCCGCAAACGCATCGTTTAAGAGTGCATTTTACTGCCGTTTTTCTACCCCGACGAGGGAGAGTTTGAGAGTTTTCAAGAGGGATATAGGCTCGCTAGCCGCAAAACGAGCGAGGAGCTAGCGGACGATACGCCAGGGCAGTGGCGCAAGAGCTGGCGGGTTATCGCGCGTAACGGCATGGACGATCCGTTTTTCGTAGATTTTGCCCTTGGGGACGCCTCGCCGGTGTATTTTGCCTATCACGGCGCGGGCTCGTGGAAGCCGATTAAAGTCGCGGACGATATCGTTAAATTTGAAGAAATTTTAACCGATCTTGCCGCGCTTGAGGCGCCTTGCTCGCTTGAAGCGATCGCGCCGCTTGCTGATTTAAACAACGAATTTTACCGCGAGCTGGCGGACGACTACGCGCAGCAAGACGAAGCGAGCGAGGAGCCGGGATATAAATATTTCAGCGTTTTCATCGAGGATGTGGGCGCGGACAAGGTAAAAACGCTCGTATTTTTAAAGAAAATTTTTGAGGACGAGAGCTTTGCAGCGACTAAAGATAGGACGCAAAATTTGCCGCTTTGCGTATTTAGCGGCATAGAGGAGCTGGCGAGCCCGCTGCAAGACAAACTCGCCTTGCTCAGAGTTAAATTTTACGCGCAGGAGATATCTTTTAGCGAATTTATCGTGCGGAGTGGCTAAGCGAGCAAATTTAAAATTTCAACTCCCGCTGCTGCTAAATTTAAAATTTAGCAGCAGGCGATCCTATATTTCGTGCTCGTTCGCTTGCTATCGCAGTGCGTTAATAGCTTTGCGTACGCTGGAGCGCAAATTAAAGCGTAAAATCAAAATGTAAAATTGAAGTAGAATTTTAAGCGCCCTACTTCGCTTTTTACTTGCAGTAGGGCGAATTTGCTTAAAGTAGTGAACTAAAGCGAGGCGAAAATTATCCAAACCTTGGATCTATTATCTTGCTCAGTTAGAGCAGCTGTTGCGAGCGACGAGCTCTGCAAAATCTAGGGCTGCGTCGTAGTCGGGCTCAGAGGCTATGTCGCTTACGAGCTCTTTATAAACCACGACGCCTGCGGTATCTATGACAAAGATCGCTCTGGCGCTAAGACCTGCCAATGCGCCGCTGGCGATGAGAGTGCCGTAGCGGCGGCAAAATTCCTTATCGCGGAAATCGCTTGCAACGCGTAGATTTTTGATCCCCTCAGTCGTACAAAACCTCCCCATCGCAAACGGCAAATCCATCGAAACGACGATTACTTCGGTGTTAGGAAGCGATGCAGCGCGCTCGTTGAACTTGCGTGCCTCCGTCGCGCAGACGGGCGTATCTAGCGACGGCACGGCGACGATGATTTGCACGTGCTTGCCGCTAGCGATCTCGATTTCGCTTAGATCTTGAGCTACTAAGCGCACTTGCGGCGCGCGATCGCCTAGATTTATCTCTTGCCCGCTTAGCTCTACGGGCTTTCCTTGAAATGTTACTGTTGGCATTTTTGTCCTTTGTTTTGAATTTGTAGCGGCGAATATACAAAAATTCCTTAAATTTCAGGTAAAATTGCTTTAAAAATCAAGGAGAGCAGATGGGCGAAGATATTTGGGGCAGCAGCAGTAATCCTGCGTCGCTAGCCAGTATAAGACGTAAAAGCGGCGAAGAAAAAAAGCCCCTGGATGAGAAACCACAGGAGCAATCTGAGAATTTAGATTTAGCGCAAGAAGAACTTGCGGCGGATGATACTAGCGAGCAAAATTCTGTGGCTCAGAATTCTATAGAGCAAAATTCCACTTCCATAAGGCAAAATTTTGCTCCGCAGAATTCTGTGGAGCAAAATTTAGCTTTTGCAGCTCAAGGCTTGGATGAAGAAAATTCTATTTTGCGAGATTCTGCCGCGACAGGCTCTAGCGAGCAAGATTCTAACGCTAAAAGTTTTAATTCTACTGAAAATACTGCGAACTCGCAGAATTTTGCAGGACAGAATTCCACTTGGCAAAATTTAGCTTCCTCAAATTTCGATAGAATTAGCTCTACACAAAGCTCAGCTAAGGCTTACGATTTAAATAAAGCCTACGTATTTTATATATTTCTCGGACCTTTCGGCGCGCATAGATTTTATCTTGGGCGTATAATCTCTGCGATTTTTCAGCTTTTAGGCGGGCTACCATTTCTCATCTGGCTTTTTTTAGTAGTGGTTACTGTCATGTGGACGAGTATAGAAGGTGACGAGCTGTTGGCGCTTATAAACTCATCTCGTCCGGATTTGGGCGTGCAAGCATCAGACCTAAAGGATATAGAACAGAGCTTTTTTCATTTTATGGTTATTTTCTCGGTGCCCAATGTTTTGTTTTTAATTTGGCTTGTTAGCGACTTTTTTAGGTTGCCTGAAATGGTGCGAAAGCTAAATGCCTCCGTAGGTGCGGGAGCAATCCTGTATGTTTATACGGATGATGCTAAAGAGCAGAGCGAGAATCTATCTACTGCCAAAACTACCCTTTATATAGCATTTGGGCTTGAGGCGTTAAATGCGGTAGGCAGATATATCAAGAATGTAGATAAAGTGGGCGCGTTGGAGGGTGTCGGACTTATATCTATGATATGCTTAGCTGTGGGGCTATATTTTTTAGCGCGCGCAATACGCAGCACGGATCTACTATCAAACGCCGTGCTAGTCGGAGTTTCTTCGGCTATAAGCGCAGTAAGCACTATATTTGTAGGATTTGAATTGTTTAAACCATCAGTTTTTATGATAAGCATTTATTGTGTATGCACAGCGGTATATCTGATCTATCAGCTGCTAGTTAGTAAAGAGCTTTATGATTGCAGCGTAGAGAAAAACTATCTAAGAGCATTTTATGTTATTGCAGCTACGGAGATAGTAACTCTAGTCCTGATAGCGCTTGACTCGCAGCTTTTTGCCTTAGTATTTGCCATAGGGTGGTTAGCTTCGGTAGTTTTAAATGTTTCGGCGGTTTATGGCACTAGGGAGGTTGCTGCCTCAAAAGGTGGCTACAATCTAGCGCATCTGGCGTATCACGTAAAGCAGATGAACGGGCGGGAGTTTTAGGTATTTAAATTTAAGGGGCGATTAGTATAATCCTACATTATTTTAAAAAAGGAGTTTAAAATGACTTTTATGGAGTCCGTGCAAACTTGCGTCAAGCAAAAATACGCCGCATTTAGCGGGCGAGCATCGAGGTCGGAGTACTGGTGGTTTTTTCTATTTACCGTGCTTGGCGGGATTGTTTTGAGCTTGATAGATGGCGTTTTAGGCACTACGATAGGGTACAATCAAATAATAGCCGGCAGGATCGTCCATCAAGAAATCGGCATTATAGATGCGCTTTTTCAGCTAGCTATGCTCGTGCCAGCCATCGCCGTATCAGTCAGGCGACTACATGATACTGATAGAAGCGGCTGGTTTTTTCTGCTTATTCTAACGCCGATAGTGGGTGCTTTTTTCGGCGATATCGGACTTTTGGTGTCATTTGTGGGTTGGATAGTGCTGCTTGTGTTTTTCGTACAGCGCGGCGATAGCGGATCCAATCGCTTCGGATACGATCCACTATGATACAGCTCTAAACTTTGCGGAATTTCAGAATTCTAAAATTCCGTGCAGATAAAATTTTTTGTATTATCACTTAAAATTCTACGCATAAGCACTTTGCAGTGCTAAATTTTTCTTCAAATAAGCTTTGGAAATTCGCTCTAATTGATTGCCGTTATCTGTAACTTAGAATTTTTATATTATAATGGCTCTTAAAATTTTATTTCAGAAAGGATAAAAATGAAAGAGAGAATCGAGGCGCTGTTTGCGCAAAATCCTAAAATTTCGATCGCGCAGATCTGCAAGGAGCTAGGCGCGAAGGAGATCGACGTGCTGCTAAACCTGCCCGAGCGCTTCGGAAAGAGCGCGGGCGGCGATAAATTCTGCGAGGTCATTAGGGAGCTTGAGAGCTGGGGCGAGGTGCTTTTCGTAAAAAATACGCCGAGCTTCATCATCGAGTTTAAAACCAAGATCCCAAGCGGCAAGAGCGCGCGTGGATATTATAATTTCGGCATGGGCGCAAACGGCGATGAGGCGCACGGGCTGGGCATTTTAGCGGGTCATCTAAAGACGGATGAGATCGATAAGATCATTCTCGTGACGCAGACTTTCATGGGGATGCTCTCGAAATTCGTGGGCTTTTATGACAAAGCGGGCGAGAATATCTTTAAAATTTACGTCTCGCGCGACGAGAAAGGACAGCTGCTAGCCGAGCAAGACGCTAAATTTGAAGCGCTAAAAGCCGCGATTTAGCGCTAGTACAAGGCCCGTCTTGCGTAAAATTTGTCCTTGCGCGGGCATTTTAGGCTTGATCTCGCCTTTTGCGCGCGAGATCAAATCCGTAAAATTCTACTGCGAAATAACACTGCGCGCACTCTTGCGGGTTTGCGCGCAAAATCGATCCACGCCGCCGCCTTATTTATCTCCCGCCTATGCGCATTTATGGTTTTGATCTGCGGCGTAGAATCGCCTCCTTTTCTCGCCGCCTTCATTCAGAATCGATCTTGTCGGTTTAATTTACCAAATCGACTTTAGCGCGCAGGAATAGTTTTTCGAATTTGGCGCAGAATCGTCCTTTTCTTCATTTCATCCCAAGCGCGCGCAGTATCTTGGGCGCAAAGAGTTTAAATTTAAACGGGCTCGCGGCAGGGCGAATTAAA
>CAUUQJ010000068.1:0-6610 GCA_963547085.1 uncultured Campylobacter sp.
TAAATTTACAAAACTTGATAGTATTCATATCAAGTTTATTTATTCTACTCTTGACAAGATTAGCACTCCATGATATAATCTGCCAAAATTTTTAAAAAGGACTGCATAATGGCAAAGAAAAAATTTAAGACCGAAGTGAATGATCTGCTAAATTTGATGATCCATTCGCTTTATTCAAACAAGGAAATTTTCCTGCGCGAGCTCATCTCAAACGCAAGCGACGCGCTGGATAAATTAAACTATTTGTGCCTTACAAACGACGATTATAAGGCGCTTTCGTATGTGCCGCGCATCGATATAAAGATCGACAAAGAGGCCAAAACGCTAAGCATCGGCGATAACGGCATCGGTATGGACGAGGCCGAGCTAGAGAGCAATCTAGGCACTATCGCGCGCAGCGGTACGAAAGGCTTTATGGCGAGCCTTAGCGGCGATGCGGCGAAGGACAGCAACCTCATCGGGCAGTTCGGCGTCGGGTTTTATTCGGCGTTTATGGTAGCGGATTATATCGAAGTTATCAGCCGCAAGCCGCTCTCGCAGGACGGCTATAAATGGAGCAGCGACGCGAGCAACTACGCGATCGAAAAGGCGCAAAAAGAGGACTTCGGCACGACGATAATCTTGCATATAAAAGATGAGGAGTTTTTGGACGGCTACAGGCTCGAAGGCATTATCAAAAAATACTCTAACCACATCCCTTATCCGATCTTTATGGATAAAGAAGAATACGTTCCTGCGCAAAAAGAGGGCGAGCAGGGACATAGCGAGATCAAAAACGTCCAGATCAACCGCGCGAGCGCACTTTGGCAACTACCGAAAAGCAGCCTAAAGCCAAGCGATTACAATGAATTTTACAAGCAGATTAGCCACGATAGCGGCGATCCGCTGTTTTACATCCACACCAAGGCCGAGGGCACGCACGAATACACGACGCTTTTTTACGTACCGAGCAGCGAGCCTTTCGATCTATACCGCGTCGATTATCAAAGCGGCGTGAAGCTCTACGTCAAGCGCGTTTTCATCACCGACGACGCCAAAGAGCTGCTGCCTAGCTACCTGCGCTTCGTGCGCGGCATAATGGACGTCGAGGATCTGCCGCTAAACGTAAGCCGCGAAATTTTACAAGAAAATCGAATTCTAGCCTACGTCCGCGAACAGAGCATCAAAAAAATTCTATCCGAGCTGGAAAAGCTTTTGCGAAGCGATCGCGAAAAATACATAAAATTTTACGAATTATTCGGCAAGGTTTTGAAAGAGGGGCTTTACGGCTTCGGCACGAACAAAGAGGAAATTTTAAAGCTTTGTCTTTTCAAATCAAACCTGCGAGACGGGCTCATCACGCTTAGCGAGTATAAGGAAAAAATGAAAGAGGATCAAAAAGAGATCTATTATATCGCGGGAAACAGCGCTGCGATGCTTAAAAGCTCGCCTCTGATCGAAAAATTTAACGCCGAAGGCACGGAGGTGCTACTCTGCGACGATGAGATCGATACGATCGTGATGCCGGGCGTTTTTGAGTTTGATAAAACGCCTGTTAAAAATGCGACTTCGATCAAGCAGGAAGCCGCAAGCGACGATGCCGCGACGCCGCAAGCCAAAGAGATCGCCGCAAAGATCAAAGAAATTTTAGGCGAACGCGTCAAGGATGTTAAAATTTCATCGCGTCTAAGCGGCTCGCTTTCCTGCCTTGTTTTTGACGAGAACGATCCCGATTTTGCGACGCAGCAGCTGCTTAAGCAGATGGGAGGCCGCAATCTGCCGTCAATAAAGCCGATTTTGGAGATCAACGCAGATCACGAGATCATCAAAAAGCTGCAGGCCGATAAGCTGATGCTGCCGCAAGTAGCTGAGATAATCTACGATCTGGCGCGCCTTAGCGAGGGGCAGGAGCTGGAAAATCCGAGCGAGTTTATCAAAAACGTAAACGAGCTGATCGCAAAGGCTCTGTAGATTATCTAAATTTAGAGCTTCGATCCACTACCTAAATTCCGCGCGGCTACATAGGCTGTATAAATCTATGGAGTCGCGCTTTAAATTTAAAAAGAAATTTCAGCTCGCAAACTTCACCGCGCTTTCTAAATTTCAAAATTTAAAAGCGGCGGAATTTCACTCTTTGATTTCGGTAAAATTCTATCCGGCGGCTCGGTTTGGCGTTTTGAAAATTTTGAAATTTTGATCGCTTTTATCCGCGAGCCGAGGTTGGAGCGAGAGCCGAAAATATTCGTCAAATCGTAAAATCATAAATCGGGGGATAAATTTCACTATTCATTAATTTAATCTTTACAAAGTTGCGTATTTTTATTTTAAATTTCCCCCTTTTTATCGCAAACGGCGAGATTGTTTGATATAATTGATTTTATAAATATTTGTAAATCTTTATGAAAGGAGATTTCGAATGAAACTCATCAAACTAAGTTTAGCTGCGGCGGTTTGCGCATGTGCGGTATCCTCGCTAAGCGCGGCGGATAGCGTAGCCGAGGCGATCACTAACGGTAAGTTTGGCGGAACGGTAAAGACCACTTACGCCAATAAAACGGTAGACAATAGAGGCGAAGCCGCTACGGGCGATAACGACTACGAGGCATTCGGCGTGGGTCTTGAACTTGGATATGTCACCGATCCTCTTTACGGCTTTAGAATAGGGCTTACCGGGCAAGGCTGGTTGATGCCGTATCATGTAGGCTCAAGCAATAAGATCGCCTACGATAAGGAGTGGTATACTAAAGGCGCGGTATTATCGGAATTATACCTAGGATACGGCATAGGAAATACCGATATAAAGGCGGGTAGACAATATGTCGTTACTCCGCTCGTTGCTGGCAACTATACGAGGGCGTTTAAATAGGCTTTCGAGGGCGTGGCGATATCCAATAAAGATATCCCCGATACTACATTGTGGGGCGGATGGTTTTATAAATTCCAAGGAAGGAGTAAAACCGCTATGGGCGCTCCAGCCGGCGAAGGAAAAGCTCCTTTGTTTAAAGATAGGGTGATTCTGGGTAATATGACGGGTCCTGTTACCGTAAAATTTGAAAATATCTTCTCCGTATACGTTCAAAACAAATCCTTGCCTTATACTACTTTAACCGGCGCTTACGCAGCGGTAACGGACGTAAAACCCGCTAACGCATTAAAAGACGGCGACGTTAGCCTGTATCTTGCCGAGGCGAACGTAAAAGTGCCGGTAGGCGAGGTTTTAAAGCTGGGATTTGATCTTAACTACAAAGGCTCGCGCGTGGACGGAGGGCTGGAGCCAAGAAGGCTTGACGGCGATATGTTTGGTGCAAGAGTCTCGGTTAGCGAGTTTTTCGGATTCGGTTTATCGTATGCCTATACGACCGTTAGCGACGACGATGCCGTTATTTTGGGCGTCGGCAACGGCCCTGGATCATACACCGCTCTGCCTATTAGAGGTCCATTCGTATTTACGGGATATGCGGGTATGGATACGCATAAGATCGTGCTTGATTACAACTTCGGCGCTATTGGCCTAGATGGCTTCAAAACCGCGCTACACTATGTAAAAGGCGATCAAGACAGAGTAGGCGGCACGAATAATATCAATGCTAGCGGGGCTGCGGGTCAAGCGGTCGGCACCAGCATGGACGTAGAGGGCTGGGCGGTAACGGCAAGCTACGCTCCTAAGGCCGTGAAGGGGCTAAGCTTGGGCGTAACTTACACTGCACTTGAGAGAAGCGACCACTACGCTAGTGGCGTAAATAGAAAGTTCGACGAGAACGAGATATGGTTACAAGCTGCGTATAAATTTGATCTAAGCGGCGACTAAAGCTTTAAAGAGCGGAGTATTTTCCGCTCTTTCTCATCTGCATTATTGTGTTGACTTGCACCCACTAAATGCTTCAATCCAAACTCTCTAAATTTACACGGATTCTTAAATTTAATGAAGCAAGGGCGAAATTTAGACGATAAATTTACAAGATAGATCGGCGAAATTTCAAATTTATTCAATCCGCTCCGCGAAATTTTAAAATTCTAAAACCTGCTATTTAAATTTAACGTAGCTATTTAATCTAGTAAAATTTCATCAGCATTTTACCGCAAGCAGACCATCGGCAAACTGATTTGTCTTTAAGCTCTTACAGGCATTGACTGCGCCCTAGAGTTAGAGTAGACGGTTGAGATATTAAAAAAAGCGATGATTTTTGTACGGCTTCTTTCGATGAAATTTTAAATTTGGATAAATTTTAAAGCTCGCCCGTAAAGCGAAAAAGAGATGAGAAAGGATAAAATTTTGCTCGTCGGATCAAGCGGGATAAAATTTGACCCGCTAAATTTAAGTCGCCGCGGGTTAAATCGAAGCCCTAAATTTGAGCTTTAAATTTAACCCGCGGCGGAGCGTGAATTGAAACGCTTATAAACCCAAAGCGCGTTATTTTTTCGTGCTTTGAGCGTCCATAAAGGCCTGCTCTTCGGCGCTAGGTTTATACTCGTCGCCGAAAAATCCCTTCTTCGCCTTGATCTTCTCCTGCATCATCTTCTTTTCGTAAATTTTATATGTCGGTCGCCAGTACTCCAGGTAGTTGCGAAGCCCGATGCCGTGGCCCGCGCTTACGTGGCAGCTCGCGCATTTAAGCTCGCGCTCGGTGCCTAGGAGCTTTTTGTAGTGCGCGTGCATGCGCTGCGCCTGCTCAGAGGTGATTTTGCTATCGATCACGGTAGCGTGGCAGCTCGTGCAGCCGTTATCAAACACATAGTGCTCCCGGTTTTCGCGCCTTTTGTTCCAATCAAATTTTTCAGGCTCGTCAAAGAAGTGCGAGTAGCCCTCCAGCACGCCGTTTTTGGCCTTTTGATAGACGTATTTTACGATATTGTCGTGCGGTAGGTGGCAGTCGACGCATTGGGCTTTGACGCCCGTTTTGCCCTTACCCGAGTGGACGTCGTCTTGATAGGCGATCACCATCGGATCCATCTCGTGGCAGACGTCGCAGAATTTATCGGTGCTCGTTTTCTCAAGCGCGTAATGCACCGGCACGACGACGAAAAAGCCTATAACGCCGCTTATTAAGATGATAAGCGCTAGTAATTTTTTAGAAATTCTCATGGCGTCACCCCCATCCATTGCGGCACTTCGTGCTCGTGGCATTCGGTACACATATTCGTAGATGCCTTGTGCTCGGCATGGCATTCGTCGCAGTATAGCGTAGGACCGTCGTGGACGGAGTTGTGTGGATTGGCCTTTAGCGTATCCATAAATTTAAGCCTCAAAGCGAGCTGCTTTTTGTCGCCGTGGCAGCTGATACAGCCTTTGTCGCCGATGCTTTTAAATTTAGATGGATCGCTTCCTTGATTTATGTGGCAATCGACGCAGTCAAACGACAAATGCTCGTGATGAGGTTTGATTTTGTATTTTGCCCGAAGCTCATCTGAAACGACTATGTTCGTGGCGTTGGCGTCATTAGCGCTCGGCGCGCCGAACAAAGTCGCGATGATACAGCACAGAAACAGCGCCGTAAAACTGAAATTTTTCATTTGTAACCTTTTAGAAAACTGCTTTGCCAGCTCGCTTTCGCTACCGGCAAGGCTTTATTAAAGAGCTTGCGCTCAGACCAAATTAGGCGATCTGCTCGCCTGCGATCATTCCAAAAACTATGCAGTCAGTGATCGCGACGGTGCCTAAGCGGCTAGCGCCGTGAGTACCGCCGGTGATCTCGCCTGCAGCCCAGAGGCCCGGGATCGGTTTATTCGTCTTGCTTGAGATGACCTCGGCTTTGGTGTTGATTTTTAGGCCGCCCATAGTGTGGTGAGGCTTCGGCGAGAGGCGGATGACGTAGAAAGGTCCCGCTTCGTTGATCTCGCTAAGCGCGCTTTCTTGCTTGCCGAACTCATCTTTTTTGGCTTTAACGCCTTCGTTGTATTTTTTGACGCTCTGCTTTAGCGCATCCGCAGGCACGCCATATTTTTTAGCGATATCGTCTAGCGTAGCGCACTCGCCGACTAGTTTGCCGCTTGCCATACCCTTTTGCACGACCTCTTCGCTTAGGTCTTTAAACGCCATTTTGGTGTCGGCGAATGTTATCGGATAGGCTTTTGGATCCTCGCGTAAAATTTTAAACTCCGCGTCCGCGCGGGTTTTGCGGTCGGCTAGCTCGTTCATAAAACGCTTGCCCGTGCGCACGTCCACGGCGATACCGTATTTAAAGGTGCCTTGCTGAGTTAGGATCGGAGCGGTGCCGAAGCCCTTCTCATCGGGGCTCGCCCACGGACCGAACTGGATCCAATCGACCTGCACCGGATACGCGCCGATCTCAAAGGCTTTTAGTAGCACGCCCGCGGTAGCTCCCGGGTGGTTCGTGCTATCGACATCATCTGGGATGCGCGGATCTTGAAGCTTGCGAAAAATTTTATCGCGGCAAAATCCGCCCGCTGCGAGCACTACGCCTTTTTTGGCTTTGAGCGTCTTTTTTGTGCCGCTCGTGTTTTCAAGATCGTCGCTGTAAAGATTCGGATCAAATTTATACTCCTCGCGGATCACGACGCCCGCTACGCGATCACCGTCCATTACGAAATCGTCAAATTTTGCGCGGCGGCGAAGCTCGCAGCCCTTATCTTTTAGCGCTTCAAATTTTTCAAGCATCGGCTGGATGTAGCC
>CAUUQJ010000069.1:0-6535 GCA_963547085.1 uncultured Campylobacter sp.
ATCCGCCGTAAGCGATAAAATTTCTCTCTTTCACTCTCGCTTCATTTAGAGATTGTAAAATTGCGCAAAATTCAAAACGAAAGGATCAAAATGAAAATTTCTAAAGTTTTAATCTGCCTCTTTGCTTTGGCGGCGGGTTATTTAGTTGCGCTCAATGCCGCAGGCGGCGGTAGCTCGGCGGACGCAAATTTTAAAGTTAAAGGAGGCGGCATGAACGCAAACGTGAAAGAAATTTATCTAGCAGGCGGCTGCTTTTGGGGCATGGAGGCGTATTTTAAACAGCTTGACGGCATAGTCGCGACGCAGGTAGGCTACGCCAACGGCAAGAGCGATAAAGCAAGCTACGAAGGCTTACACAGCAGCGATCATGCCGAGACGCTACACTTAAAATACGACGCCAACGTCATCAGCGAGCCTGAAATTTTGGCGCATTATTTCCGCATCATCGATCCGTTCTCGATCGACAAGCAAGGGGGCGACCGCGGTCGCCAGTATCGCACGGGCATCTACTACACCGACGAGGCGAGCGGCGAGATAGCGCGCTATTTCATAGCGGCGCAGCAGGCGAAATTTAAAGAAAAGATCGCCGTCGAAGTGGCGCCGCTAAAGAATTTCGTCCGCGCCGAGGAGTATCATCAAAATTACCTCGACAAAAACCCGGGCGGCTACTGCCATATCGATCTGCGCCTCGCTAAAAAGCCGCTTGAGGACGATGAGAAATTTAAAGTGCAAAGCAAGGAGGAGCTGAAGAAAAATTTGACCGAGCTTCAGTATCAAGTCACGCAGGAAAAGGCGACCGAGCAGCCGTTTTCTAGCGAATACGACAAGAATTATAAAAAGGGCATCTACATCGACATCGTGTCGAAAAAGCCGCTCTTTTCCTCTACCGACAAATACAACTCCGGCACCGGCTGGCCGAGCTTTTCAAAGCCGATAACGACCGATGCGATCGCGTATGCGCGAGATGACAGCCACGGTATGCAGCGCGTCGAGGTCTCCAGCCGCGTAGGAGGCAGCCATTTAGGACACGTCTTTGAGGACGGACCGAGAGATAAGGGCGGTATGAGATACTGCATCAACGGCGCTAGCTTGGAATTTATACCGCTTGAAGAGATGGACGCGCGCGGCTACGGCGAGTATAAAATTTACGTAGAGTAAAGCGGCGGCTTCGAGATTAGCCTGCTTATTGGGCGGCTTCTAGTTTAGCTTGCAACCAAGCAGTTTTGGGGCCGGCTTGCGGCTTGGGCGATTTTGAGGCTAGCCCGCTTGCCGTGCGGCTTCGGGATCGGCTTACGACCGGGCGGCTTTGTGTCATGCTAACGCCTTGGGTAGGTTTAGGGCTGACTTGTGGCGGAGCAGCTTGGAGGCCGGTCTGTGACCGAGCGGTTTAGCGGCTCGGCTCGCAATTAGTCGGCAATTTGCGGTTAGATCGTCTAACTCGTTAGTCCGTTTACTCATTTGCGGATCAGTTCGCTCGGATTGCAATCGGTCGGGGATTTACGGCTCGGATTGTTAATCGGCCTGCTCATTTGGCGTACCAAGCGGTTTTGAAACCGGACCGACGACCGATTTAGCGCTTCGGCGATCCCTTGATTTGACGACAGGTTTGTTTGCGACCGATCTTTTCTTTTGCTAGATCGTTTGCTTCGGCGGGCTGCTGGTTTGTGGCCGGTTTGCTGCCGATCGGTCCTGTAATGAGCTCGTAACCGATCCCGGGGCTGGTCGGCGATCGGTCGGTGCAGCGGAATTTAAACAAAGCGAGGGCGGTTCATCCTCCGCCTTAGCGCTCGGCAAAATTTGTGCGATAGAATTTAAACGAGGCGAGGGCAGTTCCGAATAGAATTTTAATAGAGTGCGGCTGCGGTCGCGCCGCTGCCAAAATGAACGCGCCACGGAGAAGCCGTGCCGTGGATGGAATTTGAGCTCGCATTGCTTAAATTCCATCGCCACAAGCTGTTTCGGTTTTGCGGTCGGTCGGCGGTTTGACGATTTATCGGCGGATAAATTGGCTTGGCGGTTACGGATAGAATTTTAAAATTCCAAATACGATAAAAATTTAGCGGTAGTGGAATTTTAAAAATTTATCGATACGGAATTTCATGCGGCGCGAGCTGCTAAATAAAAATGCGCGGACGCAGTCCGCCCCGCTAGCGTCGTCGGAGGTTAGGTGGGGTTTGGGGCGGGAAGGGGAGCGACCTCGCAACCCCTTCCCGCCCCGATAGAAACGGAAATCACGGCATAAAATTCGCAAGTCGTGAATTTGGGGATAAAATTTTGAAATTTTACTTTTTAAGACGCGGAAGCGGTCATGCTTAGCAAGAGATGCGGCGTAAAATTTGAAATTCTGCAACGAAAACGGCGTCTATGCAATGCCCGCTCTGCATCCGCGTCGCAAATTTTAAATTTAGGATAAAAATTTTAATGGCTAGCCCCGCGCAAAATAGAAAAATCCCCGCATAGATCGCTAAAAACGGCGCGATTATCGCATAATGGATGATGAACTCAAAGAAATTGTAGATTATGTGCTTGCTTTTGGGCTCTTTAAATTTTAATTCTAGCGGCTCGTTCGAATCAAACGGGGTGTTGGAGCGCAAAATGTGCCTCGGGTCCGGCGCATCAAGTCTATTTTATTGCGCTGCATATAGTCTTTGCCGATCCCGCATACGCCGTTTATATAGCATACAAAGCCAAAGCCGCCGAAAAACAAAATGAGCCCGATGTCGATCAGCCTATCCGCCATAGCGATATTTTCTTTGCTTTTTAAATTTAAAAATTTAGCCCGCCGTATTTGCTCTTGCCGTCTGCCTATTGAAATTCTAATTTTGCGGGATTGCATTCTTTGTCAGCTTTGCAATCTTCTAACTTTTTGATCATCTCATTCAAATATTCTTTATTGTATGCCAAATCTCGAGCCATCGTCATATATTTAATTACCTCGTCTATGTCTAAAGAGTGATAAAAGTAAGTTAGTGCGCAAAATAAGCAAGATTCGCCTATTTTGCCTACTTCGCAAGCCCTAGACAATCTTTTTAATCCCATAGGGAATTTATTCATTTTGATTAACAGATTGCCCGATATGTCGCAAGATAAAGCATTTCCAATCTCATCTTTTTCAAAACAATTTTTATCAATGATAGTTAATAAGCTCTGACAAGCGCTATATTTACCGTCGCCCATATTGCACTTTTTAATAAGTTGCGAGATCTCTTGTGAGAAAATTTTATCGCATCCTCCATAGGAGTGCGAAGCATCACAATCATTCAATGCCTTACCGAGCTCTTCGGCGGGCATTTTATAAAACCCGTCGCTTAAAATTTTAACTCTCGCAGAATTTTGTCCTTGCGCCTCGCTCGGCTTCGTATCTTGCATCGCAAAAGCAGCTCCGCTAAAACCGAGCCACAGCGCAAACGCCAAAAATACTTACTTCATTTTTTCTCCTTCGTTCATTATTTATTCGCTTATGATACCTAAAAAGCGATAAATTTTATTTATTTTGCGTGGGATTTGGGGTGCAAAGTTGTAAAATTTTTAGGATATTTTAAATTTGGCTCGCGGAATTTTAAGTAGGATAAATTTTAAATTCTAAGATGCAATCCTTAAGCAAGTTAAATTTCGGCGCGATACAAGGTAGATTTGAGCAAGCTAAAATTCTTGCACGTTGGAATTTAAACGAAAAACTGGGCGTCGCGATCGGGCAAACGCAAAAATGCGAAAAATGCGAAGCTAAAATTTATCGCATGTCGAAATTTGAACCGCCTTTTTGGCTAAATTTAAGCTAAAAACGCTATAATCCCGTTTTCTTTTGTTTCGTGCGCTCGTAGCTCAGCTGGATAGAGCATTTGATTGCGGTTCAAAAGGTCGGGGATTCGAATTCCTCCGGGCGCACCATCCACAAATATCTTTTTAAACCGACCTTCGCTATAATCCGTGAAATTTTAATCTTGGAGCAAAAATGAGAGCATTCGCCGAATGGGAAGAGCAAGAGGCGCTTTTGGTATCTTTGCCGCACGCAGGTACCGACTGGGCGCCGTATTTGGGCGAGATACGGGCGGCTTATCGCGACTTTATCGCCGTCGCAGCGAGGTTTGAGCCGGTCGTTGCGATCGCGCCGAGCCGCGAGGATTTTGAGCAAATTTGCGGCGGCTTAGCAAACGCGAGCTTCGCGCAAATCGATACCGACGATACGTGGATCCGCGATTACGGCGCGATCGACGTAGAGGAGGGCGGAAAAATCACGGGGCTAAATTTTCGTTTCAACGCCTGGGGCGGCAAGTTCGCAAGCGCCAAGGACGACGCGTTAAATTCCAAACTTTACGCCGCGAGCGCCCGCCCGCTGCGAGACGTGGATCTGATCTTAGAAGGCGGCAGCGTCGATTTTGACGGCGCGGGCACGATGCTAACTACGAGCGCGTGTTTGCTGAATGAAAATCGCAACTCCCTAAGCAAGACCGAGCTGGACGCGCGGCTGCGCGAAATTTTCGGCCTAAAAAACATAATCTGGCTGGGGCACGGCTTCATAAAAGGCGACGACACCGATAGCCACGTCGATACCCTCGCGCGCTTTCTAAGCCCGCACGTCGTGGCGATAAGCTCGTGCGACGATCCGAGCGATCTGCACTATGCGGAGCTTAGCGCGATGAAGGATGAAATTTCATCGCTTGGGTACGACGTGATCGAACTGCCGATCCCGCGCGCGATCTTTTATCAGGGGCGCAGGCTGCCCGCGACTTACGCAAATTTCGTCTTTTTAAACGGCGCGCTCATCGTGCCTACCTACGCAGACCCCGCAGATCCGCACGATCCAAACCACGCGGCGGACGAGCTGGCGCTGTCGCGTCTGCGTGCAGCGTGCACGGATCGCGAAGTAATGGGAGTAAACGCGCGCGTTTTCATCCGCCAAAACGGCTCGCTACACTGCTCGTGCATGAATAAATTTAAGCTTTAAATTTAGATCGAAGGAAAAATATGAAAATTTTAAAAGTTGGGCTGATTTCGCATAAATTTGAAGGAACTAAGGCGCGCACGATAGCGCGTAGTATCGAGCTCATCGCGCGCACAGTGGCGAAAGGCGCGCAATTAATCGTTTTGCAAGAACTTCATCAGACGCATTATTTTTGCCAGCGCGAAAATACCGAAAATTTCGACTATGCGCAGGATTTCGAGCGCGATTTGCGGCTGTGGAGCGAGGTAGCGAAGAGATTTGGCGTAGTGCTGGTAAGCTCACTTTTCGAGCGTCGCGCTGCGGGGCTGTATCACAACACCGCCGTGGTCTTCGAGCGCGACGGCTCTATCGCGGGGCAGTATCGCAAGATGCATATTCCCGACGATCCGCAGTTTTACGAAAAATTTTATTTCACGCCGGGCGATCTGGGCTTTGAGCCCATAGATACGAGCGTGGGACGGCTCGGCGTGCTGGTGTGCTGGGATCAGTGGTATCCCGAGGCGGCGCGCGCGATGGCTCTACGCGGTGCCGAGCTGCTCATATATCCGACCGCTATCGGGTGGTTTGACGGCGACGACGAGGACGAGAAGGCGCGTCAGCTGGAGGCCTGGGTCGCGGTACAGCGCGGGCATGCGGTGGCAAACTCCCTGCCCGTAATCGCCGTAAATCGCGTGGGCTTTGAGAGCGCCGCGCTTAGCGAAGTCTCGCCGGATGAAATTTTATCCGGGGGAAATGAAATTTCGGCAATAAGCGACGGTGGAGCAGCCAGTGATAAAATTTTGCGCTCCGTAGATGCAGGTGGCGATAGTAAAATTTTAAGCGAGGGCGGAATTTTATCTTTTAATAACGGGGCGTTAACGGGTAGCGACAAAATGGCGATCGGCGGCGAAATTTTGCCCGCGAAGGATGAGGCAGCACGAGAGAATTTAAAGATTTCGATAGAGATAAAATTTAACGGCGAAACTTTAGAGGTGCTGCCGAATAAACAGCGCGTAGAGCGGCTTGCCAGCGAAGAGGGGATTAGATTTTGGGGCAATAGCTTTATTTTCGGCGCGCAGGGCGAACAGCTGTTTCGCGCAAATAGCACCGATGAGCTATGTGAAGTCGTAACCATCGATATGCAAAGATGCGAAAACGTGCGCCGCTGGTGGCCGTTTTTGCGAGATAGGCGCGTAGAGGAGTATGGAATTTTAACCAAGCGATACGGGTTATAGTATTCCCCGTATCTCTAATAATCATATGGTTTATCAGAGGACGCACGAGAATGAAAGCAAAAAATTTTGTGATATTGATGGGTAGAAGCACCGTTAAAATACATCAATAGGCCGAATGAGCTTAAAATTTTGATTTTGAAATGCCCGCAAAATCGGACTTTGTAAATAAATTGTAAAAAATTTGCTAAAAGCTATTGACAATTTTTAAATTTTTCTCTATAATTACGCCAAGTTTCGCATATAGGTATGCGGGATGAATTTTATTTAAGGAGTAAACCATGAAAAAAGGTTTTACTATGATCGAGTTGATCTTCGTTATCGTTATTTTAGGTATTTTGGCAGCTGTTGCTATTCCAAGACTTGCAGCTACTCGTGATGA
>CAUUQJ010000070.1:0-6452 GCA_963547085.1 uncultured Campylobacter sp.
GACCGCGACGCCTATACTGCGGCAAAAAGCGAATTTGTGCTTAAATTTACGCGCATCGCTAAAGAAAACTCGAAATAGCCGAGCAAATTTGGTCTCTGCGTAGAAGCTCGCTCGCCAAGAGCGATAAAAATGGCTAAATTTTATAAACAAAATGAACGGATAGCACAGCGCCTTGCAGATTAGTTTTTATAAAATTTTGACCGTAATTTCAAATTTAAATGGCGCTCATTCAACTATCTGTAGATAAAATTTCCAAATTCCGCTAACGGCAAAGTCGTCCATAAAACGCGCCGTATCACCTATCGCCGTATCATACCGCAAACAAAAGGTGTTTCTGCACCTCGGTACAAGTTTAAATTTAAAAGCCTACGCGTCGTTAAATTTTTAGAATTTCACCAAAAACAAACTCACAAACTCACTAAATTTAAAGCGGCGAAAATTTTAAATTCCTCGCCGCTAGCTAGCCACACAAATCCGTCTGGCGCTTAAATTTAATGATCGCTCTTCAGCCCCGCGCCGCAAAGCGGGATGATGCTATCTCCTTGCAGATCGCGGCTTTCTTTGTAGCGCAGATACGCCGCGTAGGTAGCCGCAGTCGTGTGCTCGACGTAAAATCCGCCGCGCGCAAGAGCCGCTCTGGCAGGCAGTATGTCGCTCTCGCTTGCCAAGATCACCTCGCGCTCGCCCGCGTAGCTAGAGCCAAGAATTTCGCCCGCACGCATCGGTCTTGCGATCGCGATGCCCTCCGCTAGCGTCGGCTGCGGCTCGATCTCGCGCGCCGCACCTTTGGCGTCAAAAAGCGGAGCGCAACGCTCACCCTGAACGATGAAAATTTTTGGCAGCGCCTCGATAAAGCCGCCCTCATATAGCTCGCCTAGCGCCGCTTGAGCGCCCAGCAGCAGCGTGCCGTTGCCCACGGGGATGAAGACATTGCGCGGCACCCTGCCCAGCTGCTCGTAGATCTCATAAATGTAGCTCTTCGTGCCCTCGTAAAAGATCGGATTATAAACGTGATTGGCGTAATAGATCTGCTCCTGCGCGGCCTTTTTGCGGCACGCGTCCGCCGTCTCGTCGCGGCTGCCGTCAAAGACCGTGACGTGCGCGCCGTGGCTTTTGATCATATCGATCTTTTTAGGCGACGTACCCTTCGGGACGTAAATTTCACACTCGATACCCGCGCGAGCGCAGTACGCTGCCACGGCGTTACCTGCGTTGCCGCTGGAGTCTTGCAACACCTTTTTCACACCGATATTTTTGGCATGCAGCACTAAAACCGCTGCACCGCGATCTTTGAACGAAAGCGTAGGCATCGCGTAGTCGAGCTTGAGATAGAGGTCCTCGCCGAATTTTACGCTAGCCGTGAGCCCCTCGCCCATTGAAATTTCTCTAAATTTAGCCGTATCGATACCCATAAACCTGCGGTATCTAAAGATGCTAAACTCGCTTTGATCTACGAGCGCAGGGTTAAATTTAGGCGCATCGGAATTTAGCTTATACAGCCCGCCGCAGTCGCATTTATAGCTCAAAGTATCGATGGGCACGTGCTTGCCGCAGCCAGTGCAGATGAAATCGCTCATTTTCGCCCCTACTTTTTCTCTTTTATTTTTGCGACGGCCTCGATCTCTACGAGGCAACCGAAGTGTAGAGCCGTAGTCGGCACCACGACGCGAGCGGGCTTGTGCGCGCCGAAAAACAGCGCGTACTGCTCGTCGATCACGTCCCAGTTCGCGACGTCGGGCGTATAGACGCGGCACATCCGCACGTCGCTTTTATCTGCGCCCGCGGCGGCGAGCACTGCCGCGACGTTGCTTAGAGCCTGCGCGGTCTGCGCAGCAAGACCCTCTGGAGCGGCTCCCGTGCGCGGATCCACGCTTAGCTGCCCCGAGACGTAGAGCGTACCGTCGTCGTCTAAGATGCCCGGCGCATAATGCGCCTTTTTCGGCGCGAAACCGGTTGGATAAATTTCTTTCATTTAAGCTCCTTTGCATATAAAATTTTATATAATTTTACTCTAAATTTATTAAAAATATATAAGTATTTCTATAAATTTGCAAAAATTTTAAAATTTAATCTAAATTTATAGATTTTTTTATATGAAATTTCAGGAGCCCGAATTGAACCAACTTTTGCAGACCTTTATACCGACCGCGCACCTTATTAAAAATACGATCGGCGATTGCGAGGTAGTAATCCACGATATGAGCACGCCGCAAAGCTCCGTCGCTTTCGTCCTTGGCGACGTAACGGGTAGGAGGATCGGTCAAAGTTTCGATCATCTGGTAAAGGACGTGTTGTTAAGCAAAAATTTTGAAAACGACTGCACCGCAAACTACTACTTCACCGCGCAAAACGGCAAGCTCATACGCTCCTCAACTTCGCTAATCCGCGGCGCAGACGGCAAAGTAGTAGGCGCGCTATGCGTAAATATCGATACTTCAAGCGCCATGGCTGCATACAAAGCAATAAAAAATCTACTGCCGAATGCGAAACTCGATAGCAAGGAGTTGCAAAGTGTAAATTTTACCAACGGAGGCTGCGATAACGCGGCATTAGATGGGGCGAGCTTAAAGGACGGCGTAAATTTAGAAACGCAAAGCTCCAATGATTCGCAGCAAAATATCCTTGACATCGTCCAAGACCTGATCGCATCGGCTACGCACGATCTGGATGTGGAGGGGATGAAGAAAGAGGATCGAAAGCGTATCGTAAAATTCCTCGCGCAAAAAGGAATTTTTGAGGTAAAAGGCGCGGTGGAGCTCGTCGCAAAGGCACTTAGGACTCAGAAAGTCACGATTTACTCGTATATGGATGAGGTAAAAAAGGAGAGCTAACCGCGACGCATAAATTTGATCTAAAATTTAACAAGCGTTGCGCGCCTTGTTATCGGCGTAGCCATACGGAGTGGCGCAAATTTTAATCTAAATTTGATGAATCGATCAAAAATCAGAGCATACTAATCCCTCGTTTATACAGCATGTAACGGGATAAAAGCAAAACTCATCTATTACTCGAGCTCATAGCCCTTCGCGCTTTTTAATTTCTCGTCATAATCGACTCCGTTAGCAATTCGCTTGCGCGAAGCATTGAAATCCGCTCGTATCGGGCTTTTGTGCTCGTCAAACTCAAGCGGCGCGACACCGATGATATCTGCTAGCAAATGCGCCAAATCATCGCTCATAAAAGGCTTATCTTTCGCCGCAGCTAGCCTCTGCCATAGCTTAGCGTGATCGCTCAAAAACTCGCGAGAGCCTATGAAAATTAGCGGGATTTCGTAAGTAAAGCGGCTCTCCATGCCGTGCCCGAGACGTCCGTTTTCATATAAATTTTCGCCGTGATCGCTAAGATAGACGATGAGGCTGTCATCACCCGAAAAAATTTTAAAAATTTCATTTATGACAAAATCATTGTAAAGCACGCTGTTGTCGTAATATGCGACGACATCTTTCTGCTTGGAAGTAAGTTTTGCCTTTACGTCCGCCGCGCTAAACTTGCCAAATCCCTCGGGATAGCGCAGGCTGTAATCCATATGGCTGCCGATGAGATGGATCACGTAGAAGTTTCGCTCACTCTGCCCCGCTTTCGCCTGGTTTATGAGCGGAAGCAGCACTCCGTCAGGCTTGATGCGGACGGTTTCATAAAGATTACTCTTTGAGAGGAAGGATTCCGCGTCCGCGCGATCGGCGGCGCTTTTAGCGCTTAACGCATGCGCGCCGAAAGCCTCTTGATTGCTAATCCAAAAGGTGCGGTAACCGCTTAGCTTAAACATATCAATAATGCTAAGGTTGCGAAACCACGCCCTTTTGCGCTCGCTTTCGTAATCGCTGAAATTTAAAAGCCGCATCAGCACCTGATTAGTCGTGCCGTAAGGCGAGATTGTATCGCTAAATTTTATCAGATTGCCGCTTGCTTCGAGCTTCTCTAAAAGCGGCGTATTTTTAACGCCGTAGCCGTAGAGCGACATATGCCCGCGCTGCAAGCTCTCACCGATTATTAGAATAATATTTTTGACGCGAGACTTTTGCAAGGCGGGGTTTGTAGCGGCCTCAGGGTTTTTAGAATTTGAAATCACGCTGGGGCTTTGCGGCGCAGAATTTAAAGTCTTGCCCCAGCTCTGCGGCTCAGCGTCTGAAGCGAACGTAGAATTTAAATTTGCGCCGTAATTTTGCGCCTGAGCGCTTGATGCGGGCGTGGAATTTTCAGACGCGGAGCCCGAGGCGGCGCCTTGCGGATCTGAATTTGCGCTGCCTTTTAAAACGCTTTCGTTCGCGCGCTTGGCCTCGTCATATCCGAGCTGCACTTCACGCATATCGGTGATGAAATTTTTATCGCTCAGATAGTCTTTTATCGTAAAGGCAAACTCCAGCGGGACGTATTGCGATAGCTTGGTTATATAGCCCTGTTTGCCCTGGGAAGCTTTAGCGGCAATATCCGCGCAAAAGATCGCCCCGCAGATAAGATAAAGCGCCGCTAACAGCAATCTTAGACCGCTATGCGTTTGCTCCTCCTTTCTTCGCCCTGCTCTTAGCGCTGCAAAGATGCAACCAAGCAGGACCGCTAGATATAAAATCGTCGCGGGGTTAAGAAACTGCGAAACAAACTCGCGCGTCTCGGCTGCATCGGTATGCACAAGCGCGTCGATCGCCACAACGTTGAAGCTTGAGTCGAAATTTACGATCAAAAATAAAGCCACGCTCGCAATTAGCGCAATTAGCGCTAGTAACACGAACGAAACGAGCTTAAAAAATCGCCCGCTAAGCAGATAACAGAGGTGAAAGATGAGCAAATTTGTGATGAGCACCGCAGAAAAGCCTTTAAATACATGCGAAAAATGATACCCATTGATCTGATAATGTATCTTAGCCCAGCACGCAAGCAAGCATAGCGCCGTGCTAAGCCAAAACACCCTCCATACGGGACGCTCGCGCAGCGCGGCAAAAAAGCCGCGGTCGATTTTTATAAGCAAGCACGCTATAAGCCTACCCGTTTTCGTCCGCGCCATAAGCCCGCCTATATTTGTTAGCGCTACATAAAATTTTTCTCTCATTTCATCTTCCTTAGCTTTACAAAGACACGATGACGCGCACTCTGCGTAGCGCGACATATTTTCGCTTTAAAATCAAGGCGCAATCTTAGCCGCTTAAAGCTTTGAGCTTGCTTACTTGCGCGCCTTTTACACTTTAAATTTTACGGCTAAATTTTAAAGATACGGGGAGTTTGAGATTGGATGGCGGAATTTTGAGGCGAAATTCTATGTAAAGCGGATTTATGAGTGAGGTTATGAGACAGAAGCTCCGGGATAAAATTATTAAAACGTAATTTCAAAAAATTTAGCTAATTCAAATTTCGAAGCAATATTGTCGCGGGCAAAAATTTTAATAAGATGCGCGGCAAATGGCGCGTTTTACAATGCTTGCATACCTCATAAAGCCGGCTACGAGGCTAGAGCAGATGAAGCGACTGCGACGCGATATTTTTTAAAATTTTGCGGCTAGACCGCAAACCGTCGCGATAGATTTTAAAATTTCTAGTGCGATAGGTTTCTTTCGGATAAAATTTATGCGTGAAGCGGCTGAGGTAAAATTCCAAGACGCGAGCGATGTAAAATTGTCGAAAGCTAATCGCGGGCGGAATTTCACCTTGGCAAAAGTGTAAAATTTTAACTAGCCCAAGTCGCCTTTTGTGCGAAATCTACGCGACGCTTAGGACTTCGACCTTATCATCGAAAACCGCCATGCAATGCTCGTAGTGGCTAGTGCGAAGTCCGTCCTTGCTTCTCGTGCTCCACTTATCCTCGGCGATGACAGGAGTGCCGTCCTTTTGGCAGATCATTGGCTCGATGCAAAAGACCATGCCGTTTTTGATTTTAGGGCCTGATTTTGGATTGTTACCTTCTAGATAGTTTGGGATCTCAGGCTCTTCGTGCGGGTGCTTGCCAATGCCGTGGCCGCAGAAGCCGTATAGCGGCACGAAGCCACGCGCGCGGATAAATTTCTCGATCTCGAAGCTTAGCTCTTTGAAGTGCATCCCTACCCTGATCGTTTTGATGGCAAACTCCAGCGTATCCTTGCTGCATGCGATGAGCTCCTCGTCGGCTTTTGAAATTTTACCGACAGGCAGAGTGCGTGCGCTGTCGCCGAAATATCCGTTTAGCTTCGAGCCCAGATCGACGCCTAAAATATCGCCCTCTTGCAAGATCGTCTCATCGGGGATGCCGTGGATGATGACTTCGTTTAACGAGAGGCAGGCGGCGTTTGGAAAGCCGTATAGCCCTTTAAAAGCGGGGTACGCACCTTTGGATGTGATGAAATCGTCGATCTTCTTATCGACTTCGAGCAGGCTAAGACCCGGTTTTATGAATGAAGCTGCATAATCAAGGGCCTGCGCGACGATCCTATTCGCCGCACGCAGCCCCTCTAAATCTTTTTTTGTTTTAAGCAAAATCGCCATTTATA
>CAUUQJ010000071.1:0-6413 GCA_963547085.1 uncultured Campylobacter sp.
CTATGGTCTTGCTAAGCCCTTTTTTAAAAAATTCGAACATCAGAAAATTTTCTCCAATTCGGTCATTAAAATTTCTTCTGGCATCAACCCGAAATATTGCGCGCTAAACTCGCCCTTTTCGTCGTATATCGCCATATACGGCACTTCGTTTATGCCGCCTAGCGCCTTTGTAAAAAAGTCCGTCCCTTCGCCGTAAGCGACCGCGTAATTTACTTCGTGTGCGCTTGCATAATTTTTTGCATCGTCTAAATTTGCATCACCGATCATCACGCCGATTATGTCAAGCTTGCCGGAGTAGGCTTGTTTGGCGGCATTTAGTGCGCTTACCTGCACGGCGCAGGCGTCGCACCACGGCGTAAAAAACGCAAATAGCGTCACGGTGGAGTTATTATCGATCCGAAAACCCTGCTTCGTCTTTTGCATATTTAAAATTTTGCCGTTACTTAGCTGAAGTGTAAAAGGAGCGGTATAATCGACCTGGATCACGGCTTCGGTTTCGGACTGCGGCTGCGTGGTGTTGGCCTCGGTCGGGGTATCGCTTGATTTTTTATCCTCATCATCGCCACAACCTGCAAGAAATAAAACAGCCGTAAAAAGCGCTAGAAAAAAACGAAATTTCATAATAAACCTTAAAATTTAATCGCAAGATTATACAAAAACTAGCTAAAATAAGCGTTAAAATTTTATAAAAGGCTTAAGCTATGCAAAAGAATGAATTTAGAGCAATTTGCAAATCGCGTCTAAAATCTCACGCCGCGCGCGCGGCTAGATGCGAGCATTATGAGCTATTATGGCGGCTTGAGCGGCTGATAAAATTTTTAAAAGCGCGTAAAATTTTGATATTTTTGCCGATGAGCTACGAGCCGAACGTTTTGATTTTAAGAAAAAAGCTATCAAAAAGCTGCGAATTTTACGTTCCGTTTATGGTGGATATTAGCTTAAAAATGGTAAGATTGCGCCAGCCTTTTAAAATTTCACGCTTTGGATTGCGCCAGACGCTTCCGCAAAACGGGTATTTTAAAAAGGTCGATCTAGCCGTGGTTCCAGCTATCGGAGTGGATGGCGCAATGGCTAGAATAGGACATGGGAAAGGATTTTACGATATGTTTTTTTCAGGTCTGAAGCTTAAGCCCGCAATCGCGTTCGTGAGTATAAAAGACTGCTTTTGCAGCGAAATTTTATCGCTTGATCACGACGTAAAGGGCGATTTTTACATAACTCCGAGCCAAAATTACCTAAAAAGAGGAAAGTATGATAGAGATTTTAATCGCCTTGTGCGCTCTTGCGGTGGGCGCTGGCATAGGATACTTAGTAGCTAGAAAGATTAATAACGCCAATTACGATTTCTTCGTCGAACAAGCCAAAGCTAAAGCCAAAGCGATAGAATTTGAAGCTGAGGGCATCTTGCGAAATTCTAAAATTTCGGTGCAGGAAGCGGAGTTTGAAGCTAAGAAAAAATACGAAGATAAGGCAAGCAAACTGCAGAAGGAATTTAACGTTAAATTTGACGAGCTCGGCAAAAAGGAGCACGCGCTTCTAACCGAGCAAGAAATTTTAAAAGACAGCAAAAAAGAGCTCGAAAGCGCCAAAAAAGAGGCGAAATTCCTCTACGAAGAGGGCTCAAATTTAAAGAAAAGCTATGAAGAGAAGCTAGCTGAAGCGCTTAAAGTTTTGGAGCGCGTGGCAGGCTTTACTCAGGATGAGGCGCGCGCGCAGGTGCTTAAAAAGGTCGAGGAGCAAAGCCGCACCGACATCGCTCACATCGTGCGAAAATATGAAGAGGAAGCCAAAAAAGAGGCGCGAAAAAAGGCGAATTATATTTTGGCACAGGCTACGTCGCGCTTTGCGGGCGAGTTTGCCGCCGAGCGACTTATCAACGTCGTAAATATCAAAAATGACGAGCTTAAAGGTCGCATCATCGGTAAGGAGGGGCGCAACATAAAGGCGCTTGAGATGACCTTGGGCGTGGATGTCATCATCGACGATACCCCGAATGCGATCATCGTAAGCTCGCACAACCTATACCGTCGCGCCATCGCCGTTCGCGTCATCGAAACTCTTATCGAGGATGGCAGAATCCAGCCTGCGCGCATCGAGGACATCTACAAAAAAGTAAGCGACGAATTTGAAGCTAGTATCGCCGAAGAGGGCGAAAATATCGTAATGGATCTAGGCCTTAGCAAAATTCATCCGGAAATTTTAAAACTCATCGGCAAGCTTAAATTTCGCGCCAGCTACGGCCAGAACGCCCTTGCGCACAGCCTTGAGGTCGCGCATCTTGCGGGCATCATCGCCGCAGAAACGGGCGGAGATCAAAAGCTAGCCAAGCGAGCGGGCCTACTTCACGATATCGGCAAGGCGCTAACTCACGAATACGAGGGCTCGCACGTAGATCTGGGCGCCGAGGTGTGCCGCCGCTACAAAGAGCATCCGGTAGTGATAAACGCTATCTACGCCCACCACGGCCACGAGGAGGCTACCAGCGTGGAAAGCGCCGCAGTCTGTGCCGCAGACGCGTTAAGCGCCGCGCGCCCGGGCGCTAGACGAGAGGTGCTAGAAAGCTATCTAAAACGCGTTAGCGACATCGAAGCGATCGCGATGAGTAAAACCGGCGTCAAGCAAGCCTACGCGATCAACGCAGGTCGTGAAATCCGCGTCATCGCAAACGCTAAGCTTATGAACGACGATGAGGCGGTTTTGGTCGCTAAAGAGATCGCCTCTGATATCCAAGACAAGGTTCAATTCCCAGGCGAGATCAAGGTTAATGTCATACGCGAGCTGCGCGCGGTAGAGATAGCCAAATAAGGAGTATGAAATGAAAAAATTTATAATCGCTTTATTTTTGCTTTTTAGCGCGGCATTTGCCGAGGATGAGCTCATCATTGATAGCGCGAGCGCTTATTCGTCGGTGATGCGCACGAACGCGCAGTATAAATATCTAGCGCAGCAAGCCCGCGCGATAGTGATATTTCCGAGCGTTAAGAAGCTAGGCTTCATCATAGGCGGAATGTATGGCGAGGGGATCATTATCTATAATAACGACGGCGCGCATAGCGTTAGCGGCGCTGAGATCAGCAGCGCCAGCGTAGGACTTCAGATCGGCTACGAGGATAATTATCTAGTTATTTTCGTAATGCATGATGATGTAATCCAAAAAATGCGAAATTCCCAAATCACGCTCTCAGGCGATGCGACGGCAGTTGCAGGTAACTACAGCGCCGATTCTGGCTCTTTAGACGTGCTAAATCAAGATATGTATGTCTTTACGAATAAAGGCGGGCTGTTTGCGGGAGTGAGCCTGGGCGGTTCGGTGCTGGAGACCAAAAATGACCGTGCTTTTGATCCAAATACTGAGGGCTATGCGCTTTTGATGCGAGTAATTGGCGCAGATGAGTAAAATTTAGCTAAAGATGCTAAGGCGCATAGCTTAGCGAAAAATTTTGCTTTATGGGCGTTTTATTAACGGCTTGGAATTTTGCTCGCGTGATTTCTGCAGAATAATAAACTTAGGTGCGTAATTTTATTGCAATTCGCGGGGTAGGAGACATTTGAAGATATCGCGTAAATCCTGTGTAATTCGCAAGTTACTTTGAATTTTAAAGAAGTCGAAATTTTGTCATTAAATTTAGAATTGCAAAATTTTATCGCTAAATTTTGCGGAGATTTTGCTTGATGCAAAAAATTTATTTTAGAATTTCGCTTGATATTTTGCGGCGAAATTTTATATTTCGCGACAGCCGTGCGGAATTTTAAATTTAATGTCGCAGCAAAATCAAGTAGTGCAGGACGTTGGAGTGAAGTTTTCACGCCGAATTTTAAAGCTGTTTTAGTCAAATTTTTAGAATTTTATACGATCTAATGAAAGGATTTGATGGAATCGATGTTTGCAAACCTCCATACGTGGGGGTATCTGATACTATTTTTGTATTCGCTGGGCGGAGGATTTTTGGCGCTTGCGGCAGCGGGCGTGCTAAGCTCGGCCGGCGAGCTCAATATCGTCTTATGCATCGTAATCGCCTGCATATCGAACTTCATAGGCGATTCGGGGCTGCTTTTAGTAAGCCGCTACAATAAAAAAGAGATCATGCCATATCTGCGCAAACAGCGCCGCAACCTCGCTCTGGCACAGATTTTGTTTCGTAAATACGGCGACCGCATCATTTTGATTAAAAAATTTATCTACGGCCTCAAAACCCTCGTGCCGATTGCGATCGGCATCACAAAATATTCGTTTTTAAAATTTAGCGTCATCAATGCCGTAAGCTCGCTCATTTGGGCGCTTGTGGTGGGACTACTGAGCTACTACGCGGGCGATTTCGTGCGCGAGCTCTATGTGCATGTCAAGGATGCGCCGTGGATCGCTCCGCTGGCTCTAGGCGCGATAGTAGCGGCGATCGTGCTCTATTTTCGCTTCGCGACCCGTAAAAAAGGCTAGCGGTGGCAAAAAAGCTGATCCCGCTCGCAATTTTCGCAGCACTTCTTTTGGTGCTAAATTTCATCTCCAATTCGCGCAGTCCTACGACTAAAGATGAGCGGATTTTTACCTCCAAAACCCTGGATGCCGCCTCGCGTAAAAGCGGCGTGCAAAATTCAAAAAGCGGCGCCGATCGTAAAATTTCAAGTTCCGAAAATCCTGCAAGCAGCGCCGACGCAAAAGATGAGAGCGGTGCAAGAAGCGCAGACGGCGGGGCAGGGCTCGGAGCAGATACGGGAGATTTAAAATCTCATCCGCGAGCAAACGAGCGCGGCGCGGCAGATTCTAAAGACGAGGCGGACGTCCACAGGCGGCGTAGCGCAGATTATGAAGCTTCGCAATCTCAAAATCCCGCTGCAAATTCTAAAAATCAGCTCGCGGACGAGCCCTGCATAAGTAGGGAGTGCGTGAGCGCTCATATCCGCCGTACGGGCACTTTGCCGCAAAATTTCATCACGAAAAAGCAGGCCGGTGAGCTTGGCTGGCAGGGCGGTGATCTGTGGAAATATGCGCGCGGCAAGAGCATAGGTGGCGATCGTTTCGGCAATTTCGAGCGCAGGCTGCCTGATAAAAAGGGGCGGATTTGGCGCGAATGCGACATTGAGTATCGCGGCGGCCCGCGCGGCACGAAGCGGCTGATATTTTCAAACGACGGACTGATTTTCTACACCGCCGATCATTACGAAAGCTTCGAGCGCGTGCAATGAGTTTAAATTTTAAAACGCGCAGCGCCGCAAAGATCATCATCGACGGCGCAAAGATTAGGCGCAAAGATCAAATTTTCGCGCTGTTTGCCGCAGCGCTAAATTTCAAGCCCGAATACATTGCAAATTTAGACGCGCTCTACGACGCGCTTGGCGAGCGAGGCGGACGGATCTTAGTCGTCATTAAAAGGGGCGGAATTTTAAAACTAAGGCTGGGCAAATTTTATGATATTTTGCTGGATGTTTTGCGCGGTGGCGAGGCGAAAATTTTAATCTTATGAGCTTGCGAGGCAGCCATTTCGCTTTAAAGCTAAATTTTGCCGAGACAAAGGTTGTTTCGGCGCAGTTTCGAGCGTGCCGTTAAATTTGCGAATTTTAGAGCTTATTAAAAGAGGCAATTTTAGAAATTTCGCTCACAAAGCTCACGCGGTCAAATTTAAACTCAAGCCCATACTGCCAATCTTTGCGGCGCGGGTTTGTAAAGTCGTAAAGCTTAACCGTCTCTGTTTCAAATTTAATCTTAAGCGCGAGATACCAGCAGTCCCAGATCCCGCACGGGCAGCCCAGTAGCACTACGTCCCGCTCATCTTGCGCCAAATCAGCCTCAAGCGCCGTGCGTAAAAATAGCTCCTCAAAATCAATTAGGCTCAAATAGGCGTAGTCTCCCGCGATGCAGCTTTGCCCGTCCTTTGCCGCAAAGCTTTGCTCACACCTCTTAATCAGCTCAAGCAGGGGCTCGCCGTTTATCGTAACGACTACTTCGGTAAAGCTTTCGCCCTCAATTTCGTAATCGTTTAGGTAAAATTTAATGCTATCCATGCGGCAATCTCGCTAAATGATCTGTTTTGCACCGTATTTGCACCAGCCTGCTAAAATTTTGTCGCAGTTTAGCGAATTTGAAGTGAAATTCGATTAAAAATCAAAAAATTCGCTGCTAAAGCGCAGATCAAATGGATATTTTGTAAAATTTAAGGATTTTGAGCTCGCGGAGCTGCTTTCGGTGAGCGCAAGCTTAAATTCACAAAAAAAGCTCAATTTACTTAGACGAAAGAAGCAAAAAAGAAGCAAAAATAAAAGATTGAATTTTAGCGCAGATCAAAGAGGTCGAAACGAGGGTTAAATTTTGCTATGGATAAAGAAGTCGAAATTAGATGAGGGGTTAAATTTAATTCGCTTTTGCGGGCGCTTAAATTTAACCCCGCCGCGGCTACATCATTTCGCCACTTTTGTGCTCG
>CAUUQJ010000072.1:0-6407 GCA_963547085.1 uncultured Campylobacter sp.
TCGGTAAAATTTTTGAGCCGCACTTTACGACAAAACAGCAGGGCAGCGGGCTCGGGCTATATATGAGCAAGATGATAATCGAAAAAAACGGAGGGAGCATAAGCGCTGCGAATTCTGAGGACGGCGCAATATTTACGATATCTTTTCGTTAAATTTAGACTTCATTAAATTTCTCCCTTTTTCACCCTTTTTTGTTGATATTATTTCGAGCGTAGAATCTTGCTAATTTAAAATTTCGATTTTCAAAGGAGGAGCCATGAAAAAATGGAATAAGATGCTACTAGGCGCGCTAGCCTGTATTAGCATTTTTGCCGCAGGAGCCTGTGCTGATGAAGGCATGGGGCATGAGATGGAAATGTCGCAAAAATCGCGCGACGTCATCGCAAATCCTAAGGGCACGTTGCAAAGCAGAGGCGTCATATCCTTGCAGGACTACGTCGTAGAAGAGCGAGAGATGTATGACTGGCTATTTAAAAATCACCCGATTTTTACCAAATACGGCGGTAAGACAGTCGGTAAGATGGATGTACACGACCGAGGTTTGGAGTGGCTTGCGGAAGGGCATGGATTTGACTTTTCAAAGGCTAGTAAAAGAGACGACGGCAAGGGCTATAGCTCTATGATGTATAGAATCCCTGCAGGCTCTTCGCTGCAATTTCCGAATAAATTCATAGGTCCTGAAAAATGCGGCGAGTGCCACCCTGCGCAGTATGAGACATGGAGCAGATCGCGCCACGCCACTACTATCCGCTTCCCGGGCGAGCACCCGGAGGTTAATAACAACCTAACCGATCCTGTATTTAGCCCAGATACGGCGTCGATCCTTCCAAAAGGTATTACACCTGACGTAATTTATGCGACTGTGGGGCATCTAAGGACAAAATTCGGCTACGTAGATGCATGGCTTCTACGCGGAACCTATCACGTAGAGGGTGGCTTGCTAAGAGATGGTACCGGTCAGATCGTAGCTGGCGGCAACCAATTCCAAAGGACTTGGGCGTTAAATTTAGACGATGAGACGGTCAAAAAGATCAAAAAGATCGTTCCGGAATTCCCAGGCACGCTTGAGGAATACGGCGATAACGGCGGTTACGTAAGGGGTCTTGCGTCGTATGCTGCAAAATACAAAAAATCGATGTTTTTCCAAGCAAACAGCTCGTATTGCGAAGTCTGCCATCCATTTAAATTCGATTTTAAAACTAAGAAAGAATTCTATGCTGCTTTGGGTAACGCAAAAGAGCTTCAAAAGCACACTATCTCCAAGGGTATCACCTGTGAAGAGTGTCATGGGGCGGGCGGTCACCTTGACGGCGCTACAAATTTTAGAACCTCAAACTGCGAACGCTGCCACCAAAGATTTAACTATAGCCCTGATTTAGCTCGTGCTAATCCGCTAAACAACGGAAATCCCGATCTATCTCTTAGCTCTAAATTTAAATCCATGGGTCCAGGATGCGGCTCTGAGGGCTCTCAATCATACTTTACCGCTCACTACGAGAAGGGTATGCGCTGCGTAACCTGCCACGATCCGCACGATAACACCGGACCGGTAGTTGGCGATAAAACCGTCAAGGGCGTAAATTATAACTCCGAGCAGGGCTATTTGAGCGCGTTTTATACAAAGCCTAAGATCACAAAAGAGTGCAAAGACTGCCACCAAGAGCAAGCTTATATCGCTGCAAGAGCTGATACGCATAAAGACAACACCTGCGCATCTTGCCACATGCCGTTTATGATGAGCTGCGAGAACTTCTACGCTATTCAGTTCCAAGACAACGCGGGATTCGATACTCAAAGAAGATCGCACATCTGGAAGATCGACATCGATCCTGCTAGAAAATCTCTAGTCGCAGGCGATGCCGCTAAAGGTCCAAGAGATGCGAAAGATTGGCACTTCCAAAGAAATAAAGATGGGCGAAATTTCGTCGATCTTATGTGGTCGTGCGCACGAACATCTTGGGCGGATAAAGATATGCAAGATACCAAAGGCTGCCACAGCCCTGTCGTTTCCGAGCTAAAAGAGACGCTTCACTTCAAGAACCAAAAGCAGGTTTACGATGAGGTTATGGGCTGGCAAACTCCGATTAAGAGCGATTTCTCGCAAGTTAAGATCGGCATTCAAGGAATTTACTCTATCCTTGAGACTAAAAAGCTTAACTCCAGCGATAAAACTCGCGTTTACGAGCTAATAGAAAAAGCTCAAGACACCGTCGATCTTATCGAAAAAGACGGCTCATGGGGTATGCATGGCTTTAAATATACTAAGCAAAGGCTAGAAGCCGCTAAAGAGTATATCAAAGAGGCTCAAAGAATTCTAAATAATAATTTATAATTCTTTCGGGGTCGCGTAAGTTCGCGGCCCCGAAATTTAAAAGGCAAATGTATGCAAAAAAGACTAAAAATTTTCTTGCCTATCGTTTTGGCAAGCTGCGCGTTGGGCGCGAATTTAACTACGCAAGAACAAAAAGAATCTTATAGCATCGGAGCTTCTACCGGAAGCTATGTTTCAAACCAGCTGCATTCACAAGCCGCATTAGGCGTCAAATACGACTTAAATGCGGTGATAGAGGGGTTTTTGGACGCTCTTAAAAAGCAGCAGAAGCTAAAAGATGAGGAAATTATTGCGCTTTTGAATCAAAGAGCCGATAAGCTAAATAAGATCGTAGAAACAAATTCCAAAGCGGAGCTTGATAAAAATTTAAAAGCAGGCAAGGAATTTATGGCGAAAAATGCCAAAAATCCGGACGTTAAAACCACAAAATCCGGTCTTCAATATGAAATTCTAAAGCTAGGCATGGGCGAAAAGCCAAAGCCTGAGAGCGTAGTAGTGATGAACTACAAGGCGTATTTGACGAACGGTAGCGTATTTGACGATACTTTCGCATCTAAAATTCCGGCGCATCTTTCTATGATAGGCTTAATCGACGGATTGCGCGAGGGGTTGCTTTTGATGAATACGGGCTCGAAATATAAATTTACAATCCCTAGTAATTTAGCCTACGGCAATGTGGACGTAGATAGAATTCCTGCGGGTTCTGTGGTAATTTTTGAAGCCGAACTACTAAAAGTTTTAAAGCCCGGCGAGCTTGCCGATGCGGCGAAAAAGCTTAGCGAGAGCGAGGCTAAAAGCTTTCACGACGCGAATAAAACAAAGTAGTTTTGCTTAAATTTAGTCGGAGGAGAATATGCAAAAGCAAAGAAGAAATTTTATAAAATCCGCCGCACTAGGCTCTTTGGGGCTTGGCGCAATCGCCTCAAGCTTACTCGCGCAAAATGGCGTAGATAAAAGCGCGCAGGACGCAAATACGAGCGCCAAAAAGCAAGAGCCTAAAAAGCCGCACTACGGCATGATCTTTGATCAGAACAAATGCGTGGGCTGCACCGACTGCGAGATCGCCTGTAAAAAGGTAAATTCGGTCCCAAAAGGCCAAATGAGGCTTTTTATAGAGGATAAAACCGATCCGCTAAATTTGAAAGAAAAGCGCTATGTTAGAGTATCTTGTCAGCAGTGCGAGGACGCGCCGTGCGTAAAAGTTTGCCCGACGAAAGCCTGCCACAAGGACGAAAAAACCGGCATCACGACGATGAACACCGATGATTGCATCGCCTGTAAATACTGCATCGTCGCCTGTCCTTACGACGTGCGCTTCATAAACCACGAAACAAGAGCCGCAGAGAGCTGCAACTTCTGCTTGGATACGAATTTAAAAGACGGCCACGAGCCGGCCTGCATCGAGGCGTGCAGATACGAGGCGATCGTATTTGGCGATCTAAACGACGAAAACTCGCACATCAGCCAGCTACTTCGCGTAAAAGACAGCCTGCGCATGCATCCTGAGTGCGGCACGAAGCCGAGCCTGCGCTATATTCCTGCGGTTAAATTGGGGGTGTGATATGAACGGAGCTATAAATTTCACTGCGACCTTCTCGCACGGCGTAGAGTGGGGCTGGCCGATAGCGGTTTATCTCTTGCTAGCGGGTATGAGCGGCGGCGCTTTGATCGTCGCGATCCTCATCAAATTTTACAAAAAACAGACCGAAAGCACGCCGCTGTTTAAGGCTGCGTCATTGCTATCTTTAGTTACGATCTTACTCGGCATGGTCTGCCTGGTAGCCGACCTTGAGAGGCCGCTACTTTTTTGGAAAATTTTGATTAATTATAACTTCACATCGGTTATGTCCGTGGGCGTTGCAGCGCTTTGCGTCTATATCCCGCTTAGCTTCGTAGCCTGCCTTTATGCGTTTGAAGATTGCCTAAGAGAGTTTTTGACGCGCAATCTTAGCTTTTTAAAAGGGCTTTTCGAGCTTGTGATGAAAATCGTAAACGCGCTTCGTCCGCTACTTCTTGCGCTTACGCTTCTTTTTGCGGTCGCGATCTGCGCATATACGGGATTTTTGATCTCGGTTTTAGTTAGATTTCCTATCCTTAATACCGCTGTTTTACCTGCGCTTTTCGTGGCGTCTGGCTTATCGGCAGGCATCGCGGGCTCAAGCCTGATAGCCGCGCTTTTCTTTAAAGCAGACCCGCACGGCGGCGATCTAAAAACCTTGCACGCTGTCGAGTGGCCGGTTTTGGCGATGGAAATTTTACTAATCGGCATGATTTTCGTTTCGCTCATCACAGGCAGCGACGTGCAAAAAGCCTCAAGCGTAGCCTTCAGCGAAGGGATTTACGCTCAGCTATTTTGGCTCGGCGTCGTGGGTGTAGGATTTTGCGTACCGCTAGTTTTAAATTTCGCACTGAGCAAAAAGATCGCTCACACCGCGTTTGCGTTCTACGTTAGCGCGCTTGCTAGCGTGGTCGGCGTATTACTTCTTAGAATGTTTATACTATACGCAGGGCAAACTTACGATATAATAATGTAAAACTGCGGAGAGTTAATGAGCGCGCTAAAAATATTAAAATTTTTCATCTCTTACAAATTTGCGCTCTGCCTCCTCTTTATCCTAGCCGCAGGTGCCGGCGTCGCAACCTTTTTAGAGAGCATTTACGACACGCAAACGGCTAAAATTTTAGTTTACGAGGCGCGCTGGTATGAGTGCGTCATGGGCGCTGCGACGCTGAGCCTGCTCGGCATAATCATAAAATCTAAAATGTGGCGCCGCTTCGGTTCCTTCGTCCTTCACGCGGCATTTATCGTCATCTTTATCGGCGCGGCGCTGACGCGCTATTTCGGCACCGAGGGCGTGCTGCACGTAAGGGCGGGCGAGAGCGAAAGCGAGATGGTAAGCGTCAAACCATACTTGCAAATCCGCACGCAAGACGCGCTGTTTGAGCATCCGCTAAATCTGTCTCAGATCGGCGATAACGATTTTAGCTTCACGCAAAGTATAAATTATAAAAACTTCACCGTCAAATTTAGCTCCTACAAACCCGCGCCCAAAGGCGAGCAGGGCACGCTTGCGGTAAAGGCGGGCTTTGAGGGCGGAAGCGAGCAAGAAGCGGAGCTTCGCGGCGGCGCAGGCTGGCTGGGCGAACCTAAAATTTTAAACTTTGACGGCGAGGAGATAATGCTAAGCTGGGGCTCGAAACTCATAGAGCTTCCGTTTGCGGTAAAGCTTTTGAAATTTAAGCTCGAGCGCTATCCGGGCTCGCAAAGTCCGTCATCCTACGCCAGCGACGTTGAAATTTTAAAAGAGGGCAAGAGCGCGGGGGAGCATGAAATTTATATGAACCATCCGCTAAACTTTGACGGTTTCAAGCTCTTTCAATCCTCCTACGACACGGACGAGCTGGGCACGGTGCTGGAGCTTAACCGCGATCCGGGTAAAATCCCCACTTATTTCGGTTATTTCTTGCTTTGCGTCGGATTTATCGGCAATCTTTTTACCGCCGGCAGCAGGTTTAAAAAGCTCGCTAAATTTATCAAAAATAACGCGCCCGCCGCGCTTCTTTTGATTGTGCCGCTTCTTTTAAGCGTGGAGCTTCGCGCCGCGGATGAAAACTATCTGGCAAACCTTAAAGCCAACTCGCGCATTCACGCAAACGGCGCGTTCGCGGAGCTTTTGGTGCAAGATTACATGGGCAGGATCAAACCGCTTAGCACCGAAGCAGGCGAGATCGTAAATAAAATTTCAGGTACGGATTCGCTTTACGGCTTAAGCGCCGAGCAGATGATCCTAGGAATGAGTCTAAATCCCACGTTTTGGCGCGATCAAAAGATCATCAAAATAAAAAACGACGAGATCAAAAAGATGCTGGGCTTAGCCCCGCAGGAGCGATATGCGAGCTTTAATTCGGTCTTTGATGAAAACGGCAACTACAAGCTCGCCCACGCCTTGGACGAGGCGAATGAAAAAAGCGCCTCGCGCCGCCTCGCGCTAGATAACGAGCTGATTAAATTCGACGAGCGGCTAAATATCGCGTATCTGACCTTTAGAGGGGTGTTTTTTAAATTTATCCCCGT
>CAUUQJ010000073.1:0-6367 GCA_963547085.1 uncultured Campylobacter sp.
TGACCCGCAAGCACGGTGCCGCTACAGATGAGACATGGTCTAAAAATTCCGCTCGTGTTTTAGATGAAATTTTGTCTGAAAATTTTATCGGCGCTGCAAAATGCGCGAATGATAGCGCGCCGGGTGAAATTTCGCTTCGCGGCGTCGTATGCGAAACGAAACCAGCGGCAGAAGGCGTACGTGGCACAGAAAATGCGGAAAGTATGCAGAGTGCGCAAAGTACAGAAAATGCGAATGATGTGCATAGTGCAAAAAATGCGGGGAACTCACGGAGCGCGCAGTATACAGAAAACTCGGAAAGTATAGAGGGCGTAGAAAATTCACAGAGCGTGAAAGGGGCGGAAAGCTCGCAGAGCGCGAAGGGCGCGCAGAGCGCAGAGAGGGCAAGGCGCCTGCCCGCGATCTTTGTGCATAATTTTGCAGATTTTGCGCTGCGGGCGGGCGAGAGAAATTTATGGCTGCCGCTCGGGGTTTTGCGGAGCTTTAGTGCGGCGCGAGGGGCGGAGTTTTTGCGCGCAAATTTCAAAAAATTGGTCGCTTCCTGCCACAGCGAGGCGGAGGCGCGCGAGGCGCTGGAGCTGGGCGCGAGCGCGATCTGCCTGAGCCACATCTTCGCGACCGATTGCAAGGCGGGGCTCATGCCGAAGGGGCTAAATTTGATCCGCGCCGTGCGTGGGTTTTACGGCGGCGAAATTTACGCGCTGGGCGGCATAACGCCGCGCAATTTCGCCTCCGTCCTACGCGCGGGAGCCGACAGGATCGCCGTTATGAGCTTAGCGATGGCGGCACGGGACGCGAGCGATTTCATAAGAAAATTTAAGAAATGAATCAATTCGAAAATGTGCTCCGTTTCTTTTGTCGCGCCCTTGCTGCCGTCATTTCGCGCATGCGGCGCAATGCAAAAACAGATCTTTTAATAAAATCAAAAACGCGCGAAACGGGCGCGATTTATTGCGATTTAAGCCCGAAGTTATAAAATACGAGCGATTTAAGCTTAAGGATATTTTTTGGATAAAGTGCGGTTTGAGGAATCTAAAAAGCCTCTAAACGAGGGGCGTCGGACTTTCAATCAAAAGCTTCGAAAAGGCGCTAGCGCCGATATCTTTGACGATGCGGATTTAAACGATGCAACGGATCGCAGCTCATTAAATTTAAATGATATAAATTTGAGTAGTAAAAGCTTTAAAATTGCGAATTTTAATCAAACAGACCCCGAATCGCAACCCGATCATCTTTGCGGCGCAAATTTCCGAGATACAAATTTAAACTCAAAAGATGAGGTAAAATTTCAAAATTTAAACCCGGGCGGTGTTTCATCGCGGGGCGCTAAAACTCGTGATTACGACAAAGAGCCGCTAGTCATCAAAGACTATATGCCGATCGTAAATATTATAGCTATAGTAGCGTTGCTTTGTTTTGCTATGTTTATAAATTTAGTATCTAATATCCCCTATGATAGAAAAGTCGCGAATATTCTGCTCACTGCACCTTTGGTTGCTAGGGCTCTTAAGGGTTTTTCACAGCATTACGGAAGGAAATTTATATTTTTAAACTCAAGCATAAAATGTATAAAATCTAGCGAGCAGCTCGTAATGAAATTTGATGATATTTTATATTTTAAAAAGACTTTCGCACTTGTTTATGAAAGCGAAACACGAAAATACACGGAAACGGAAAGAATTATAGGAAAAACCTGCCTCGCTATATACGTACTTGCTTATATTTATGGTGCGATATTTGATGATTCTATGATAGTCTTTATAATGTTATTCTGCTGCATGGGAGCGGTTATCTTTCTTTTTATACCGCAAATGATTTTTCATCTGTTTAAGGGCGGCTTATTTTCATGTAGGTTTGTCGATGCTTTAATTATAGACGCGCTTTACAATAAATTTTTTATATTTATACCCACTAATAAAGAATATAACGAGCTTAAAAAATATATGAAATTAAAATTTAATAAAGACCTAGACGCGCCGAATTATCTTTTAAGAGTTAAAAATTTTTAACTCAGGCATTTTTAAAATTTACGAAGTCTCATTCCACGAGCCGCGCGCGGATGTCGCCGAAGAGCAGCACGTCCTTCAAAACGGCGCGATCGGCGTAGCCGCGCTCGTTTAGGCTAAGGTGCAGCTCGCCTCGGCTACTCGAAAATATCGGCTGGTTGATGAAAACCACGTAGATCACTGTAGCCTGCTTATCCGCGCCCGCGCCGCGCCCTTTAAAATTTACGTCCGTTGTGCCGATTTTCGTGTCTGCTCCGCTAGAGCTTGCGCTTGCCGCTGCGCCGGAGTTTGTATCTGCCTCGCTAGGCGGCGCGACGCCAAGCTCGCTCGCGATATTTGCGGCGGCGCTTCCGCGCGGCCTTTCGATGTCGATCCTTCCGTCGGCGCTCTTTGCGCCCGCAGCTCGGACGAAAAATTTATCGCCCGAGTGCGGGATTTTAGAGAAATTGAAAAACAAACTCAGCAGGTCGTTCGTCGCGAAGTAGGGCAAAATTTCATCGCTTACGAGCTGTAGCTCGCCGCCCGCGCCCTTGAGCTTTTGAAATTTTATAGTTTTGTGCGCGTAGTCGAATGCGTAGGTTTTGCGCTCGTTTTTCGTCGTTTTGCCTTTTTTGCGCGAGACCTCGTGGATGTAGAGATCGGGCACCAAAAGCCCCGCCACGACGCGCCCCTTTGAGCGGAAGCTCTCGCGCCTTTGTCCGCTCAGGCTGCCCGCGACGCCCTGTGCAACGGCGTCCATGACGATCTCGTAGCGATCGCCCTGCCGCACGAGCCGCGTATTTGCGCTGCCGACCGCGCCGAAAACGCCGAAGGAAATCTCATATTTCGCGCTGATCGTTTCGCCAAAAAGCGCGCTTGCGCACAAAATCAAAGTAGCAAAAAATTTCATCCCTATCGTCCTTTCGCTTTGCGGCGCTCCATCTACGATGCCCGTTAAATTTACGCTCTTACGCGCCGCTTTATCGCATTGTGTTCGCAAAGCTCGCGCGGGGATCTGCGCCGCGTTCGTCAAATTTACCATAAAAAGCAAAACTCGCGCCGCCCATTTCATTTTTCTCCATAGTGTGATTATTAAATATCAGCCGCCACCGCTCGCCGTCGTGAAAGGCCGCGCCGTGCGCGCCTAAAGACGCCGACTGTCGCCGCTTTTATATTTATGGGCGCATATACGGCTCGGCGCGCGCTTGCCAGAAATCGGAGCGATTTTATATTTCGTGCAGGCTGCTTCATCGTAAAGCGTGCCTGTGAATAAAATCAAAATTTAATATTGCGGCTATGTTTGTACTTCGCACTAGCCGCTACGCCGCGCCCGTTAAATTTACGCTCTTTGCGCAACACCATCGCATTGCGCTCGTAAAGCTCGTGCATAAAATTTGCGCCGTTCATTGTGCTTGCTAGCTTGCACTTCCGTGAGGCGCCGTTTCGTACCGCAAATACAGCCGCGTCGATCGTCAGCAAATCCGTTTAAATTTATAAACGGTGCGGCTCAAATTCGTAAATTTAGTCCTTTCAAAGCCACCATTTCAGCTTGGCTCTGTCGGGACGGGGCGTGCTGGCGTAATAACAAACCATGCGGTAAACGTAGAGGATGCACCTGTCGCTGCCGCGTCCGAGCGCCTTTGTACGTTCAAACATCTCGTCCGGATCCGCACCCTTTAGCGAAGCGATATCCTCGTAGCCCAGCGCCAGCAGATCCGCCTCGGTCGCCTCGCCGACATAGGGGATTTTCTTAAAATCGCTCGCGCCTTTACTCAAATTTTACTCCAATCTTTATTCAAATTTCGCTTGGCTCGCCATTTGGATAAAATTTTAAAGCCCCTTGAGAGTGCGGAATTTCAAAATTTCACTCGTGTAAGGCAAATTTTAAAATTTTATCCACGCGGTGCGAAAAATTTTTAAAATTTTACCTCGCCGCCGGGTCGCCGCTGCGCTTATACGCGCCGCTTTTTAGTGTTAAGACGTCCGCTGCCGCGCTCGTTATCGGAAATTTTATCCGCAAGCTAGTAGGGAGCTTGGGCGCAGCAAAGTTTAAACGTTTTTAATCCCCAACGGAGTAAATTTACGCTTCCGCCTTGCGCCAAATGCAAAAATCTGATGCGTTTGTTTCAAACTCCAACGGATTTTATAAAAAGATGACGACGGCGCTTTGACGTCGTCCGAGCCGCCTTTGTGCGCATTTTTGATTTTCTTTCGCGCGGAAACGGCGCTTAAAACGAGCTTGCGTCAAATTTTACGCAAGTTTTGGCGTTAAATTTGCCCCAAAATCCGCTCGCAAATTTCGCGCGGATCGGTGCTTTGATAGATCGGACGACCTACTACGATAAAATCAGCTCCCGCCTCGCGCGCGACGCCCAGATCCGCTACTCGCTTTTGATCTGCCGTGCTCTCGCCAAACGGCCGTACGCCCGGGCAAAGCGTGGTAAAATTTGCGCTCGTGGCGTCCTTTATCAGGCGGCTCTCGAACGCCGAGCAGACCATGCCGTCAAGCCCCGCTTCGTAGCTCATCGCGCTAAATTTACGCACGGCGTCGCTTAAATTTTGCTCGTAAACCGAGCTAAATTCCGCCTGATCAAAGCTCGTTAGCGCCGAAACCGCAAGCACTAGCGGGCGCGAACCGAGCCTATCCAGTCGCTCCATAACCGTAGCCATCGCGCGTTTGCCGCTACTTGCGTGCACGTTTATCATATCTACGCCGATTTTGGCTATCTCCTCGGCGGCGTCGGCCATCGTGTTTGGGATATCATAAAGCTTTAGATCGAGAAAAATTTTAAAATTTCCGAGCTTTTTTAGCTCCTCTACAAATCCCGCTCCGTCGCGCAAATAGGCTCGCAGCCCGACTTTGAGCCAAATTTTATCCGAAAAGTCCGCCAGCCGCTCCGCTAGCTGCAAGCACTCCTGCTTCGAGCCCAGATCAAGCGCGACGCAGAGCTTCACTGCTTATCCTTGCCGCGTACCGCGCCTTTGCTGCCCGCAGGTCTTTTCGAGAATGCGCCTCTGCCACCCGCAGATTTTTTCGGTGCGGTAGAGCTTTTGCGCCCCGCGCTATTTTTGGGCGCAGTATTTTTATCCGCAGCGCCCTTTTTCGATGTCACGTTTTTGCCGACTCTGAAATTTCTATCCGCACCCTCTTTTTTCGGAGCGACATCTTTGCCTAGTTCGCCTATCTTAAAATTTTTACTTCGCTCGCCAGTTTTGAAATTTTTGCCCGTTTTCTCCGTCTTAAATTTATCCCCGGTCTTAAAATTTCCCTCCGTTTTAAATTTTTTGCTCGCGGCGGATTTTTTTGCGGGCACGTTGCGAGTTTTCAAATTAGCGGGCTTTTTGAATGCCCCGCTTCTGCTCGCCGTAGAATTTTTCAGCGTGCCGCTCCTCTTTGCCTTAGTAAAATTTTTCGTCTCATCGTCCGTGTCTGCGGGGATGAAATTTTTCGTCACAACGTTCGTATCTAAAACAGCGGAGCTTTTCGCCGTAGCGGACTTGGAATTTTCGCTTATCGCTATGGATAGCTCGGAATTTACGCTTGCCGTCGTATTCGGCTTGGAAATTTTATCCGCCGCGATGTTTACGGGGCTATCTTTTAGCGCGTCCAGCACGCCGTTTATAAATCTTGGCGAGATGCCAAGCTCCTTGGCGGAGTTGATCGCTTCGTTGATGACGATACCCGCGTCCGTGTCCGTAAAGCGCAACTCATACGCCCCGAGCCGCAGTATCGCGCGCTCCAGAGCCGAAATTTCGGCGAGCTTGAATTCCTTTAAATTTTCATCTATCAGCGCATCGACCGCGGCGAGATTTTCGCTAGCGCCGCGCAGAAGCGCCAGCGTCCAGTTGCGCTGCTCGTTGCGAATGCGCTTTTCCTCCAGATATTCGTCCGCAAAGTCCTCGCCGCCGCCGTTCATATCTTTAGAGTAAAGTAGCGAGATCGCAGCGAGCCTGGCTTGGTGTCTGGTGGCCATTTTACGCCTTTATATTGCGAAATAGGCTTAGAAGCTCGATCGCGCCGCTCATCGCTTCAAAGCCCTTGTTGCCGGCCTTTGAGCCCGCCCGCTCGATCGCTTGCTCGATGCTATCGGTAGTCAGTACGCCAAAAGCCACGGGCGCGCCGTATTTTAGCATGGTGTTTGCGATGCCTTTGCTTACCTCGGCGCTTACGTAGTCAAAATGCGGAGTAGAGCCGCGGATCACTGCGCCCAGACAGACGATCGCATCAAATTTTTTGCTCGCAAGCGCCTTTTCGAGTGCGAGCGGGATCTCAAACGCGCCCGGCACCAGCATCAGGCTTAAGTTCTCCTCCTTGCCGCCGTGGCGCAAAAACGCATCATGCGCCCCCTCGACTAGGCGATCGGTGATGATGTGGTTGAAGC
>CAUUQJ010000074.1:0-6346 GCA_963547085.1 uncultured Campylobacter sp.
CCACCATTCGCGCTCTTAGCGAGCAAGAGGGGCAGATCTGCGTAGCGGGCGACGAGGCGCACAGACATAGCTTGTGCGGATTTTTCGACGCAGCTCTCGCGCCGCGCGCACTTGAACTCTACCACGCGAAAGAGCACAAGATCGGCGCGCTCATCGGATCTGCAAATTCCAAAGTGTTAAATTTCAAAAACAAAGAGCAGTTTTTAAATATAAATTATCAAAACGATTTAAAGGGTGTAGATGAAATTTAAAGCTTTAGCGTTCGCGCTTTACGCCATGAGCCTAGCCGCACAAGATCTATCCGAGCTATACGCAAAGGCTAGCGAATACGAGGCCAAGGGCGATTACAAAAACGCGATGATCTATTACAAAAAGATCGCCGCGGCAAGTCTAGCGGAAAGCGGCGAAAAGTCGCGGCGAAAAGTCGCAGAAAATTCTACCTCGTCCGCAGAAAACCGCGCTTCGCACGATTATACCGCCGTTTTAAGCTCTGCGCCGCCGCAAAATTCTGTCGCAAAAAATTCCGCCATGGTGGAATCCAGCGCGCCAAATTCCGCGCCACAAGGCGAGCAAAATGGCCGAAATTTCGGATTTTTAGGGCTTAAATACTACGAGCCGATCTATATGCTCTTTACCCACGATTTCAGCAAAAAACCCGATCGCAAGGCGGATGAGCTGCATTTTGAGTTTAGCTTCGAGCGCCCGATCACCTACGACGCGCTGGGACTTGGAGAGAAAATTTCATTCGCTTACGCGCAAAATTCCTGGTGGCAGATCACGCAGGATAGCGCGCCTTTCCGCGAGAGCAACTATCGCCCCGAGCTCTACGTTAGCGCGCCGGTGCCGTTTGCGGACGAGCTAAAGATAGGCGCCATGCACGAGTCAAACGGCAAGGGCGGCGAGGAATCGCGCTCATGGAATAGACTCTACGTCCAAAGCACGTGGAGCGCGGACGGATTTTCGATCACCCCCAGAGCCTGGTATGCGTTTTGGCTGGACCGCACGAACGAGGACATCACGGATTATATGGGCTACGGCGATCTGCGCGCGTCATACACCTTCGGCAAGCAGCGACTTAGCGCTCTATGGCGAAACAACCTACATTTTGACGGCAGCAACCGCGGCGCGATCGAGCTGAACTACAGCTTCCCGATCTTTAATAGCGGATTTTACGGCTATCTGCGCTACTTTAACGGCTACGGCGAGAGCCTCGCGGATTACAAACGCAGCGTCAATAAGATCGGTATCGGGCTTTCTTTCGTGGAATTTTAATGCCATCTGCGCCGAGTTGCGAGCTAAATTTGAACTCACGATTCGTCGTGTGTCTTAAAATCGCATCAAATTTCAACCGCTTTTAAATTTCTTAGAAATTAATATTGTTTTAGCTAAAATTACAGATTAAATTTTAAACAAAAGGATCAAAAAATGGCACAAATTCAAGAGGCCGAGCTCATCTGGAAAGACGGCAAACTAATCCCCTGGGCGGAGGCTACTACCCACGTTTTGACGCATTCTCTGCACTATGGAAACGCCGTATTTGAGGGCGTACGCGCCTATAAAACCGACAAAGGCTATGCGATTTTCCGCCTGGACGAGCACACTGCCCGTCTTGAAATTTCGGCAAAACTCTGCCTAATCAAGCTTCCGTTTAGCTTCGAGCAGCTTCGTCAGGCCCAGATCGACGTCGTCGCGAAAAACCGCTTCGATCAGACCGTTTACATTCGCCCGCTAGCGTACTTCGGCTACGGCTCAATGGGCGTTTCGTCCAAGGACTGCCCGGTAAATGTCATCGTCGCAGCGTGGCAATGGGGCGCATATATGGGCGAAGAGGCGCTACGCAAGGGCATCAAGGCTAAAATTTCATCGTGGATAAAGCCGGCGCAATTTTCAATGATGGCAAAAGCCAAGGCGAGCGCGAATTATTTCAACTCGCAGATGGCAAATTTTGAGGCGGTCGATGCGGGATACGATGAGGCGATACTGCTCGATCCGCAGGGCTTCGTCGCGGAGGGCCCTGGTGAGTGCCTATTTATCGTAAAAGAGGGCGCCATCATCACTCCGCCGAACGACACCAGCCTAGAGAGCATCACTCAAAATTCTGTCATAGAAATCGCGCGCAGCCTGGGCTACGAAGTCCGCAGAGAGCGCATCGCTCGCGATCAGCTCTATGCCGCGGATGAAGCGTTTTTTACCGGTACCGCCGCGGAGGTCACGCCGATTAGCAATATCGACGGTAGGATCATCGGCAAGGGCGAGATGGGCGAGATCACGAGTCACTTGCAAAAGGCGTATTTCGCCGTCGTCACGGGCAAAGACCCAAAATTTGAGCACTGGCTCACATACGTTAAATAAGGACACGCATGCCTGCGGATTTGAATGATTATTTTAATAAGAAAAATGGCGATAAAAAAGGCGGGAATTTAAATTTTAAAATTCCTAATTTTGGAGGAATGGGCAAGTTTAGCGGCGTGATTTACGCGATAATCGCGATAATCGCGCTACTCGTGATCTCAAAACCCTTCGTCACGATCCAATCGGGCGAGGTGGGAATCAAGTCAAATTTAGGCAAATACGATCCGACGCCTCTTGGCGCGGGACTTCACTTTTTCGTGCCGTTCATACAGGACGTATTTGTCGTAGATACTCGCACACGTATCATCAACTATACCAGCAGCGAAGATATGAGCGCGGGTATCACTACTAAAAGCGGCACCGCGGGCGGTATCATTAGTAAAAACTCGCTTTCGGTGTTAGACTCGCGAAATTTGCCCGTCAGCATCGACATCACCGTGCAATACAGGCTCAATGAAGCCACGGCGCCCAACACGATCGCCGAGTGGGGCTTTTTGTGGGAGGATAAGATCATCGATCCGCGCGTAAAGGACGTCGTGCGTAGCGTCATCGGTAACTATGCCGCCGAGGAGCTGCCTACCAAACGCGACGAGATCGCCAAATCGATCGACGACGGCATCCGCAAGAATATCGAAGCACTGCCGAATTCGCCCGTAGATCTGCTAGCCGTGCAGCTTCGCGAGATCATCCTGCCGGCGAAGGTAAAGGAGCAGATCGAGAGCGTGCAGATCGCCAAACAGGAGGCTGAGCGCACCAAATACGAGGTCGAGCGCGCAAATCAAGAGGCGCTTAAAAAGGCTGCTCTTGCCAAAGGTAACGCAGACGCCGTCAAAATCGAGGCTCAAGGTCGCGCCGATGCCGCCAAGATCGAAGCCGACGCGCAAGCCTACGCCAACAAAGAGATCGCAAAGAGCTTGGATGCAAATCTTTTAAGCCTCAAGCAGATCGAGACGCAGGCTAAATTTAACGAGGCGTTGCGCGAAAACGGCGACGCGAAAATTTTCCTAACGCCGGGCGGCGCGGTGCCTAATATCTGGGTCGATACGAAAGATAAGGCGAAGCAAAGCGCCATCGAGCGGGAAAATTAAAATTTCAGGCGGCTATGCGCCCCGATTTCGCGAACTAAATTTAATAGCGAATTGCTCCGGGCGCATAAGCTTAACTCTCGATTTTGCGAGCTAAACTTAACAGCGAGCATAAAAGCTCGTGACGAGCAGAACTCGCGCCCGTTGCGGTTTAAGTCTAGCGGTCGCTTAAAATTTAGCCGCTAGATTTGTCCTTTAAATTTACGAGGCGCGCCGCTTCGTAAATTCATAACTCAAATTCCACGTGCGGCGGCTAAATTCAGGGCGCGCGACTTCGCAAACTAAGGATCAAAAATGAAGGTAGATTGGCAAAAATTAGGCGGGCTGCTCCCCGCGATCGTTCAGGACGCGGGTGACGACGCGGTTTTGATGCTCGCGTATATGAACGAAGAGGCGCTAAGCCTGACGCTGCGTACCGGCTACGCGCACTACTTTTCGCGCAGCAAGGGGCGCATCTGGAAAAAGGGGGAAGAGAGCGGTCACGTTCAGCTCGTAAAATCCGCCTTTTTGGACTGCGATAACGATACGCTGCTGCTTAAGATCGAGCAATGCGGCGGATTCGCCTGCCATACGGGCTCGCGAAGCTGCTTTTTCAAGGAAATTTCGTTGCAAAAAGGCGGCAAAAATGTGGGGAGCTCAAGTGCTTGCGGCGCGATAAATTGCGCAGAGCGCGGCTCTGTAACCTCTCTCGCGCAGAAAAATTCCGCGAATTCCCGCGCAGGGCAAAATTCCGCTTCCTGCGACGGCTCGGCGGATTACGCGCCCAAAAATTCTACTACCTACTGCAGCAATCAGAGCTCCGCAATGCAAAGCCCCTCTGCGACGAATTCCGCGTTTACAAATTCCGCCGCAGAGCGCAGCGAGCAAAATTTAGACGCCGCCGCGCAAAATTCTACGCTCGAAAGCTCCGCAGAAAAAAGCCCGTACGGCATTTTGGACGAAATTTATCACGTCTGCTTGGATCGCAAGCTAAACGGTGAGCCCGCGCTCTCCTACGTCGCTTCGCTCTACGCGAAGGGCGAAAACGCCTATCTCAAAAAGATCGCCGAGGAGGCGTGCGAGTTCGCGCTGGCTTGCAAAGACCTCTCGCGCAGAGAGCTTTACGCAGACGTCGCGCGCGAGGGCTTCGGCGAGCACAGAGCGGGCGAGCCGCGATACGACGTGATTTATGAGGGGGCGGATCTTTTATTTCACCTTCTGCTCGCACTTGCGGCGCACAATATCCATCCAGACGCCCTGCTTGACGAGCTAGCACGCAGGCAAGGGCAAAGCGGCATCGAGGAAAAGCGTCGCCGAGAAAAAAGCTAATTCTGCCTTGCGGCGACCGCGAGTTTATTTAGAGCAAAGCGCGCCTGAAGCGAGCCGTAAAGCTTGGGGGCGATTTTGCGCCGCAGACGCAAATTTAAAGGTCGATAATGAACGAAATTTTAGAGCGAATTTATGAGATAGAAAGCCTCGCCGAACTAGAAATTTTTCTGCGCGCTTGGGATCAAATTTTAATCCGCGAGCGACTACTGGGCGAATTTGATCGCTACGCCTTTTATAAAAACGCTAGCGAGTGGAACAAAGCCGTTAAAATTTGCGAATGCCTAGCGATCGTAGGCTGGGGCGAGCGCGAGAGCTTGGAGGCGCTGCGCGGGAAATTTTACAACGGGCAGCCCGCGACCTATTTTTTAAATGCGCACGGCGAGCCGCGCTTTGTAGAAGCTATGTGGTCGAAACGCAAAACGGGGCTTGCGATGCAAGACGGCGATACTATCTTTCACGCCGACCCGGATACGGCGGGCAAAACGCTCGCACGCCCCGTAAAAGAGGAGATTTTGGACCTCAAGCTAAACAGCCAGCGCAACTGGATAGCCAAAAATCCCATCCGCATCACGCGCGCTATCAGCAACTGTTACGAGAGCTCGCGCGCCGTGATAGAAAGCCTATTTGAGAAACTTCAACCGGCGCTTAACGCCAAAATGCGCCCTAAAATTTACGGCTCGACAATCAACTACATAAAATTGGAATGCGCGTTTAGCTTTGATGATGAGCACTGCCGAACCAACTACATCATCGCGCCCGATAAGCCGCGCCTAAGCTCGCAGCGCGCCTGGGAGCTGATACACGAAATGATGAGCTAGGAGCAGAGGCGCGCGGGCGGTTACTATCTGCGGAACCGCTTTGAGTATTCGCCGTTTAGAAAAGACGCGGGCAAAACGGGCGCGCTGATACATTTCGAGCGCGAGTTTAGCGAGCTAGCGCCTATGGAGCAAAAGCGAAAGATGGGCGAGTATTTTTTGACGGCGCTAAAGCAGATCGCGAAAAAGCAAAGCAAGCTTAAGTATGATTTCGCCGCGATGATAGAGGATTTTGGTAAAATTTTAGGCGAGTGGACGGCGGCTGAAATTTAGCGCGCGGCGGCGCGGCGTCTTAAAACACATCGGCGGCGTGCAAATCCGCGCCATAAATTTAAGCGCTTGCGTAAATCGTAAAATTTCACTAAAATTTTATAAGACTATACGCAGTCTAGAAGCTGCCGTTTCATCGCGACGCGCTAAAAGCGTAAAAATTAGCGTTCTCCCGCGTAGTCAAATCGCGCAGCTTGTAAGCTAAACTCGAAGTTGTTTCGATCCGCCGCACCCACGCACGCGTCGCTGTCGTAAAGCGTAAGCAGGAATTCCGCCATCTCCTCGCTTGAGTGATAGCGCTTAAAAGCCGCGTCGTAGTCGTAGCCCGCATCATCCGTCGCCACGGGATCAAAAATTCTGTCCTGCAGAATAAAATTTCGTAGCGGAATGAACGAGCTAAATTAAAATCAAATCTGCGCGCGGAGTAGAAAGCGCCCTAGCTAAGCTCGCACCGCCGCTAGCGTTATGATCCGCTTAACCACCTCGCTCGCCGCTTTTAAAGAGCTTACGGGCAGG
>CAUUQJ010000075.1:0-6329 GCA_963547085.1 uncultured Campylobacter sp.
GGTTTTAGCGTGAACGGGCAGCGTGATTTTTAAAATTATGCCGCGTTTAAATTTACCGCGCCGCGCAATACGGCTCGCGCTAGAGCTTTAAATTTAAAAGGGCGAAATTTTAAAATTCTAAAATTTTGAAATTTCGCGCCGCCGCACGACTACGTAGTTAAAATTTTAAATTTTACGGCGCTGCAAATTGAAATTTCAAAATTTTAAAATTTCAAGGTGTCGCGAGCGCCAGCTGATTAAATTTTAAAATTTACTGCGTCGCAGGCGGGTTCTGCAAATTAAAATTTTAAAATTTAAAGCGGCCGTCAGAGCGGCCGCACCGCAGCTCAAAGACCACCGAAGCGGCGCTGTTTGCGGCGGAAATCATCCACTATGCGCGCAAGCTCCTCGCGCCTGAAATCCGGCCACAGCGTCGGCGTAAACGCAAGCTCGGCGTAGCTTGCCTGCCAGAGCAAGAAATTCGACAGCCGCTGCTCGCCGCCCGTGCGCACCAGCAGATCCACGTCGCCGCTGTGCGCGGTATCCAGATGCGCGCCGATGCCCGCTTCGCTTAGTCGCTCGCCGCTTGCAAGCAGCCGCTCGCACGCTCGCACGATCTCGTCTCGCGAGCCGTAGTTGATCGCCAAGTTAAAATTTAGCGCTCGTCCGTTTTGAGTTAAATTTGAAAGATATTCGATCTCGCTTCGCAGATCGCTCTCAAAAGCCGATATGTCGCCGATCGGATAGAATTTTATCCCATTTTGGATAAATTTTTCGCGACGCGAGATTAGAAATTTTTGAAGCAGCTTCATCAAAAATTCCACTTCGCTTTTCGGGCGCTTCCAATTTTCGGTGCTAAAGGCGTAGAGCGTGAGGTTCGCGATGCCTTCGTCGATGCAAAACTCGCAGATCTGCTCCACGACCTCCGCGCCCGCTTCGTGCCCGCCGGTGCGCAGTAGACCGCGCTTTTTCGCCCAGCGCCCGTTGCCGTCCATCACGAGGGCTAGATGATTTAGGCTATTCACGGATCAGATTTTTTTCAGCTCAGCCGCGATTTTTAGGGCGACTTCGTCCTTCGGCGCGGTGTCGATTACGACCTGATCGTTTTTTGTGATGAAAGTGACCTTAAGGACGTCGCCTCCGAGCCTAACGATGTCGTCGAGTACGTTTAGGCAGACGGCGTCGAGATGTTTTTCATTAAGCATGCGTTTGGCCTCGCCAACGGCGTTTTCGCGGTCGGTTTCGAGCTTGAAGCCCACCTTTTTGATATTTCCGCGCACGGAGCTTAAGATATCTTCGTTCTCGCCCAGGCGTAAATTCCAAATTTCGCCGATCTCTGCTTTTTTCACCTTGTCTTTATAGCGCACTTTCGGCGAATAATCGCTTACCGCGGCGGCCATTATCAAATATGCGCCGTCGGGGAATTTTGTGCTGTCAAGCGCCGATTTTAGCCCGATGGTGCTTTCAAATTTAACGAGCTTGTATGGTAAATTTTCATATTCGTTGCTAGAGATCAGCGTCACGTCCGCGCCTAGATAAAACAGCGCGTCGGCAATCGCTTTGGAGGTTTTGCCGCTGGAGAAATTCGTAATGCCGCGCACGCTGTCGATCTTTTCGATCGTCGCACCTCCGGTGATGATGACGGTTTTATCCTCCCAAAATTTATCGTTATAAAGCGCGCGCTTTAGCGTCTGCATGATCGCTTCGGTACTCGCTAGTCCGCCCTTGCCGGTATCGCCGCAAGCTAGGGTTTTTTCTATGGGACCCACAAAATACGCATTCACGCTCGCTTTTAGCATATCGATGCAGTTTTTCGTGATATTGTTTTCAAGTAGCGCGGGATTTGCGGCCGGCGCGATAACCACCTTGGCGTGGGCGAAAGCCGCGTTTAGCACCTCCAAAAATACGTTATCGCAGACGCCCCATGCGAGCTTGTTTATAGTATTTGCCGTCGCAGGCGCGATCAAAACTAAATCCACTTTGGAGTAAGCGATGTGGTTGATGCCCGCCTGCCAGTTTTCATTGGCTTTACAAAGTACCGGGTGATCGCACAGCGCCTCGAACGCTTTGTAGTTAACGAACTCCTGCACGCCGTCGCTAAGCGCGACATAGACGTCGAAATTCGACTTTTTCAGAGCGGATAAAATTTCAAACGCTTTGTAAAAACTGATACTCCCGCAAACCGCGAGTAAAACCTTTTTCTTATTCATCTTCGCTCCTAAAAAATTTATGGAAAAACCCATCTTTGTTGATTTGTTTGCTTCGGCTGATCGCCAGAGCCCCGCTCGGAATGTCGCTTGTCACCGTCGTGCCCGCGGCGATTATGACGTCGTTGGCCACCCGCACGGGCGCTACTAGCTGTGTATCCGAGCCGATAAAGACATTTTTACCGATTATCGTTTTGTATTTTTTCTTGCCGTCGTAGTTACACGTAATCGTGCCGCAGCCGATATTGCTGCCCTCATCGATCTCGCAATCCCCAAGATAACTTAAATGCCCCGCCTTGATCTTGTTTACTTTCGCGTTTTTAAGCTCGACGAAATTTCCGATATGGGTGTCAGCAACTTCGCATTTTGGGCGCAGATGTGCCATCGGACCGATGTCAGAGTTTTTTACGACGCTATCTTCGATGACGCAGCCGCTTTTTATGAGCGAGCTTTCGATCACGCAAGGACCTATGATGCTTACGTTTTCTTGCAGCTCGCACTCGCCGATAAATTTTGCTCTGCTGTCGATGTAGATGCTTTGCGGTAGGCGCATTAAAACGCCTTGCTTCATCAAATTTTCTTTGATCTCGTTTTGCATTAAATTTTCGGCGATGCTGAGGGCGAGCTTATCGTTTATGCCCATGAAGCTTTGCTCGTCCACCCACACGGCGGCGCATTTTAAGCCCATATCTTTGGCGATTTTGATCGCATCGGTGAGGTAGTATTCTTTTTGCGCGTTATCGGGTTTGATCTGCGGTAGGATATGTTTTAATGCCTCGCTTTTGAAGCAGTAGCAGCCGGCGTTTGCGTCTTTTACCGCCTTTTCTTCCTCGCTTGCGTCCTTTTGCTCGACGATCTTTAAAATTTCGCCGCCGCGAGTAATTACGCGGCCGTATCCGAATGGATCGCGCGCGCTAAAGACGCTTAAATTTACTTCCGCGTCCCCCTCGCAGAGTTTGCGAAGCTCGGCACTTTTTACCAAAGGCATATCGCCGCAGATTATGAGCGTTTTGGCTCCGCTGATTTCGACCTCTTTTAGTCCGCCCGCAGTGCCGGGGAAATGCTCATGGTCTTGTTTGTAGATTTTAGCGTTTGGGAAGTGAGCTAGAACCGCGCTTTTAACCTCGTCGAATTGATAGTGTAAAATCACGCTCACGTCGTTTGAAATTTCGTAAGCTTTCTTTAGGATGTGGATTATCATCGGCTCGCCGCAAAGCTCGAAAAGAACCTTAGCTTTTTGCGACTTCATCCGAGTGCCCAGCCCTGCGGCAAGAACTATAACCGAAACGTCGTTCATTTTTACCCTTAAATTTCAAAAATCGGATAATTTTAACACATTTAAAATAAATAAAAACCTAAATTTATGCCGCACGAACGAAATTTAAATCCCAAATTCAACTAAAATTTTATAAAATTCCGCCTAAATTTTAAAGCTTAGGCGGACGTTTTGAAAAAACTGATTTTGGTTACTTGTATTTGGGCTTTTAGTTTCTCGCTGATAGGCGAGTTTTTGCGCGGCATAGACAGCGCGTATTTGGCGTTTTCGCGCGTATCATTGGCGCTAATTTGTTTTTTGCCGTTTATGAAATTTCGCGGCGTAAATCCCACTTTAGCGCTTAAAATTTGCGCCGTGGGCGCCGTGCAGATCGGCGTGATGTATATCTTCTACTACCGTAGCTTTGCGTATTTGAAGGTCTATGAAGTGGCGCTTTTTACGATATTTACTCCGTTTTACGTGACGCTGCTCTACGACGCGCTTAAGCTTAGATTTCGCGCGCTATATCTTTTTAGCGTAGCAGTCGCGGTACTAGGTGCTTTGGTGATAAAATTCGGCACGATAAACTCTGAGTTTTTGACGGGCTTTTTGCTCGTGCAAGGCGCAAATTTATGCTTCGGACTCGGACAGAGCGCGTATAAATTTATGTTGGAGCGCCACGGCTTTAGCGAGCAGAAGGAGCTTTTCGGCTACTTTTTTGTGGGAGCTACCGCGGTTACGGCGATTGCCGCGATCGTGCTCGGGGATTTTTCTAAATTTAATCCTAGCTTCTCGCAAGGCGCGGTGATCGTGTATCTGGGTACGGTAGCCAGCGCTTTAGGGTATTTTTTGTGGAACAAAGGCGCGTGCGAAGTCGATAGCGGCGTGCTTGCGATTATGAATAACGCGCTCATCCCCGCAGCAATCGTCGTAAATTTAGTATTTTGGCAAAAAGATGCCGATCTGGCGCGCCTACTTGCGGGCTCGGCACTGATCTGCGTTTCGCTAATTTTACATAAAAAGATCATGAAATTTTACGCCGTGCGCGAGCGAAGAATTTAGTATTTAACTAAAATTTTATATTTTTACATTAGAATTAACCCTTATTTTATTTGAAGTTGGCAAAATGAAAAAAACCTTGAAATTTATCGGCTCTATCGTACTTATCTTTATTGCGATATATTTCTTATACGGTAAATTTTTTAAGCAAGAAGAGGCGCCGAAGGCCCTTACCACAAGGCTTGAAAAGGGCGATATCAGAGGCACGGTGACGGCTGCGGGAGAGGTTTACGCCAGAGATTTGGTCGATGTGGGCGCGCAGGTAAGCGGTCAGATCAAAAAGCTTTACGTCAAAGTGGGCGATAAGGTTCAAAAGGGCGATATGATAGCGCAGATCGATTCCGTCACACAAGAAAACGAGATTGCGCAGCAAAAGGCGCAGCTTCTGATCCACGAGGCAAATTTGGCTTCGGCAAAGATCGCCGCGGAAAACGCCAAAACGCAGTATAATCGCGAGCTTGAGCTGTATAAAAGAAACGCCGCTTCCAAAGAGGCTGTGGAAAACGCCAAAAATAGCGCCGCTTTAAAAGAGGCCGAGCAGAAGCAGATCGAGGCGCAGATCGAGCAGACCAAACTTCAGCTAAGCACCGCAGAGACAAATTTCGGCTATACCAAGATCACGGCTCCGATAAGCGGCACGATCGTTTCCATGCCGGTAGAGGAAGGAAAAACGGTAAATTCCAACCAAACTACGCCTACGATCGTAAAGATTGCCGATCTAAGCAAGATGGAGATCAAGATGCAAATCGCAGAGGGCGATATATCCAAAGTAAAGGTCGGAATGGACGTAGAATACTCTATACTATCGGATCTGGATAATATCAAAAAGGCTAAAATTTACAAGATCGATCCCGGTCTTACCACGCTTAGCGACGGGACGTACGATAAAACCTCTAGCGGTTCGTCTTATTCTTCGAGTAGCAGCGACAGCGCGATCTATTTTTATGCAAAGATGCTCGTAGACAATGAAAACGATTTTTTAAAGATCGGAATGACAACCGAAAACAACATAATCGTAAGCGAAGCGAACAATACGAGCTACCTACCTACCTCGGTTATCAAGCGCGACGCGAAAGGCGATTACGTCACGGTGCTTAACGGCAAAGAGCCTGAGCAGCGATACGTAAAAACGGGCGTCAGCGACGATTTGAATACTGAAATTTTAAGCGGTTTGGATGAAAAAGATGAGGTGCTTATAGCCGACGGAAAAGCCGCGCCGTTAAATATGGACGGGCCTCCGATGGTGTTTTAGTTAAAATTTTATGGTGCAAAGATGCTAGAGCTTAAAGATATAAACAAAAAATTCATTCTTGGCGATAACGAAATCCACGTCCTAAAGGACGTAAGTTTAAATATCGAAGCGGGCGAGTTTATATCGATTATCGGGCAATCCGGAAGCGGAAAATCGACGCTGATGAATATAATCGGCTGCATCGATACGCCAAGCAGTGGAAGCTACAAGATCGAAGGTCGCGAGACCGCGAATTTAAGCGGCGACGAGCTTGCGGCGCTTAGAAGTAAAAAATTCGGCTTTGTCTTTCAAAAATACAATCTTATCGCTACGATGGACGCGACCGCAAATGTCTCGCTACCTGCGGTGTATGCGGGCGTAGGAGCGAGCGAACGGACGAAAAGAGCTGTGGAGCTTTTAAATAAGCTGGAGCTTGGCGATCGCACTAAAAATTTACCGAGCAAGCTTAGCGGCGGGCAGCAGCAGCGCGTAAGTATCGCTCGCGCTCTGATAAACGGCGGCGAAGTGATTTTGGCAGACGAGCCTACCGGCGCGCTTGATAGCAAAAGCGGCGAGACGGTGATGCAAATTTTAACGG
>CAUUQJ010000076.1:0-6280 GCA_963547085.1 uncultured Campylobacter sp.
CTACTTCCCCTACGAAAAATACAGCCGCATAGTCGAAAATATCTACAACGAAGCGCTCAAAAATGACGTGCCTAGACGCGAGCTAGAACAATACGTGCTAAGCAAAATCGTAGAAGTTGGCGAAAAATAGTTTTAAAATACCGCAAAATTCTATAACACAAAACAGCATTTCGACCCAAGCAAATTTTAAAATTTTATTGCGAAATATGCGGCACGTAGGCAAGACGTAAAAATTCCAGCTCGAAAAGCAAGCAGGTATGATGGATGAATTCCAAATTAAAATTCTATGCCGATACAACAAAAACTGCACCGTAAATTACGATAGATAAATTTTAATCAAAGCTTATACTTTCCTGCGCAACATTTCGCTACGGCTAAATTTCACTTCATAAAATTTTATCTATCGCTTCTTAAATTCTAATCTCGTTCACTTACTGCCGATTTAGCAATCTGTATTATGTAATTGAAGTTATGTTTAACTATTTTAGGGTAAAATCACGCAATATCTAAGGGATAATATTAAATTTAAGAAAAGGATAGTTTATGAAACTACTTTTTTGCATTATTTTTGCACTTTGCAGCAGTGTTTTTGCGGGCAGTTTGGAGCAGATCAGATCTGCTGGAGTCGTTAAAATCGGTGTTCGTGATGGTAGACCACCTTTTAGTGATGAAAAAAGTGGTAATTTCGAAGGCTTTGAAATCAACCTTGCAGATGCTATAGCTAAGAGCATATTCGGTGATAAGCGCGGTAGAGTCGAGTTCGTCCCTTTAAATGCCAGCGATAGGATCTCTGCATTACAAAACGATAAGGTAGATCTTGCAGTCGCGACCATCACGATAACGCAAGGTAGAAAAAGGCAAATCGACTTTTCTTATCCATATTTTTCGATGAGCCTGGGAGTTTTGACACGTAAAAGCGACGGCATCAAAAGTATAGACGATCTTTCAAACAAAAAGGTCCTAGTAGAGGGTAGCGGTACTACGGCAGAAAATTTTTTGTATAAAAATAAAATCCACAATTTAATCCATTGCTCCATTACTACCGAATGCTACGATATGCTTAAACAAGGCAAAGCTGATGCTTACGTTAACGATAATCTCATCGTGCTAGCTTATTCCATTATCGACGACAATTTAGAAGTAGCAATCCAAAATCTAGGTAATCCGGAATTCTTAGGCATCGGGGTGCGCAAAGGCAATACCGAACTGCTTGATCTGATAAATAAAGAGCTGGTTACACTTAGCAAGCAGGGCTTTTTCGAACGTTCTTATGATGAAACTTTCAAGCCATTTTATCAAGGCGCTGCAGATAAAAAATACTTCTTACTAGATGGGCTCTATGCCATATTTTAGGACGAAATTTAGCAGTGTTTTATCTAACGCCTTCGACTAAAACGTCATTTATAATAAGTGGATAATATGCGAAATCCAATTTTAAGGACATAAAATGAAACTACTTTTTATAGCGGCTCTATTTTGTGCGGCGCTTTTTGCAGATAGCCTAGATCAAATCAGACAAAACGGCGTCATTCGCATCGGAGTGCGCGATGCTCATCCGCCGCTTTGCGAGTCTAATGGCGGCAAATTTGAAGGATTTGAAATCGATCTTGCAAACGCTATTGCTAAAGAAATTTTCGGCAAAAAAGAGGGCAAAATCGAGTTCATCCCGTTAAGCGTAAATGATAGAATTCCATTTTTAGAGGCAAATAAGCTTGATTTAGTTATTGGTCTATTTAGCATCACCAATGAACGAAAAAGAAAGATCGATTTCTCCCTCCCCTACCTCTCCGTAAATTTAGGCGTATTAACGCGCAAAGCCGACGCTTTTACCGATATCGCGCAGCTTCATGATAAAAAGATCGTATTCGAAGGTGACGCGACGGTGGCGGAGAAATTTTTCAAAACCAAAGGATTTAAAAATTTAGGCCATTGCGCTTCGGCTAAGGAATGTTACGAAATGATTCGAAATGGCGATGCAGATGGCTATATAAATGATAATCTCATAGTGCTTGCATATTCCGTCATCGATGATACTTTAGAAGTGCCGTTTAAAAACCTAGGCCCTAGCGATTTCATCGGCATCGGCGTGCAGAAAGACAACAAAGAACTACTCGATTTTGTCAATGCAGAGCTCATTAAACTAAGCAAAGAGGGCTTTTTCAAAAAAGCCTACGAGCAGAGCTTTGATCCATTTTATCGCGGTACGGCGGATAAGAAATATTTTCTGCTAGATGGAATTTATAATATGCTCTAAAAGCTTATTTAAATTTTAAGTTCGGTTTTTAGAATTTTAGTAAATAAAATTTCCTGCTTCATTTGAAAGTGGAAAAGAGATTAAATTTAAGGATTTGCCATGAAATTGCTTCTTGCAATGTTGCTACCATTTATTGTTGCTTTCGCCGATAGTTTGGAACAGATCAGATCAAAAGGCGTCGTTCGCATCGGTGTTTACGACGGACAGCCTCCTTTTAGCGAGCTAAACGATGGAACTTTCGAGGGCTTTGAAGTTACGATGGCACAGGCCATAGCAAATGATCTTTTCGGCGAAAAAGGCGGCAGAATCGAGCTTGTGCCGATGAAGGTTGAGGATAGAATTCCAGCTTTAGTAAACAACCGCGTAGATATCGTCATCGCTACAATTACCATTACGCCTGAACGCGCGCAGCAGATCGATTTTTCAACACCGTATTTTTCAGTAAATCTTGGAGTTTTAACCCGCAAAGCCGATAGAATAAAATCCTTAGCCGATCTGAAAGAGAAAAGAATTTTACTCGAAAGTGGCGGTACAGGCGAGGCATTTTTTAAACAAGAAGGCTTTGGAAATTTTACATTTTGCAAGATCGCTAGAGAGTGCTACCGCATGCTAAAAGACGGCGACGTGGACGCCTACGCGACCGATAATCTAATCGCGATGGCATATCCGGTAGTCGATAGCGAGGTAGAAGTGCCGCTTAAAACTCTAGGCAAGCCCGATTTTATGGGTATTGGTGTGCAGAAGGGCAATAAAGAGCTACTGGATTTCGTCAATGCAGAGCTTATAAAGCTAAGCAAAGAAGGCTTTTTTGAAAAGGCATACGAAGGGACTTTTAACCCATTTTATCACGGCGCTGCGGATAAAAGATATTTCTTGCTAGATGGAATTTACAGCTTTTTGTAGGATTTGCGGCTTATTTTAAAATTTATCACGCAAGATTTATCGCGTAAATTTTATCTCCTGCTTGCTATGCTTTAGCTCTTGCAGCGGGGGTCACATAAAATTTATCGCGCAATCTTGCTCGTTTAAATTTTTCAAAAAAGCTTTTTCGCGGGCGAAACGGTATTTATATAAAATTCCGCTCGTTTAAAATTTATCTTGAATAAATTCTACGTAGATTTTGCAGCGCGCAGACTTTTGTTTCGTCCTTTTAAAATTTATCTTGCATAAATTTTACCGCAGCTTGAAATTGCCAGAATTAATTTAGCTCAGATTTTTATTATTTCAAATTTTACTCAGAATCCCTTTACTATGATTTTTTCACCACTTACAATCCGCTCAAAATACCCCCCCTAAAAAAGGATTAAATTTCACAACCAGGAATTTATTCTGCACAAAGAGTAAATTTTTATTACTTAAAATTACAAATGCAGCCCCCCCCTCTTTTAAAAACCGATCAGTGATTTTCATATTGCAAACTGATCTATTTTTATGTATAATCGCAAACTTTATGAATTTTAAAGGATCAATATATGAAAAAATCCATCTGCTCCTCTATGCTTAGCCTCGCAGCGGTGCTCGCACTAGCGCCCGCACAAGCGCTTTGCAACGCAGATTCTAATCCGCCGCTTATCCATACCCATAATAACCTCTATTCGGCGGGATTTAGCGGCAACACTAGCGGCAGCGGAAGTACCAGCCCAAACGGCAATATTACGACGATTACGGGCGTTGTAAGCGGCGGAACGGATTACTCCAGCAGCGTGATTTACGGTGGAGGAAGTGGAGACGGAATTTCGGGCTTTACTGAGTTAAGCTCTGCCTCCAACAATAGACTTACGATTAGAGGCGCAAACGCTTACGTGGGTATCGCAATAGGTGCTGAGGCCAAGGGTGTATCGGATAATTACGTGAGCTTGGAAAACGGCTCTAAGGTAAATTTAGTCGTGGGCGGGCAAGGCATAGCGGCGTCTAAAACAGGTAACGAAGGCGAAGCGACGCGAAATCAGGTTTTTGTAAAATACGGCGCCGAAATCACGGGAAATGCCGATAACTTCGGCGGTAGCTCAAATAGACATTACAATATCATCGGCGGCAGAAGCGGAGCGGACAAAAAAGCCTCCTCTAACGCCGTAACGATCGACGGAGGCACTATCGGCAACAGCTCCGTTACAAATGTAATCGTAGGCGGCATAGTAAGCGGTGGCGGCGATGCCGTATCAAATAGAATAACTATCAAAGGCGGCACGTTTAGAGGGGGCTTCGATATATTCGGCGCTCAATCCTCCACGGGAAAAAGCAGCTACAATAGCGTCAATATAACGGTGCCTTATTACGGCAGCACAAATACTATCACTCTAAATGGAAGCGGTAGAATTTGGGGCGCAGCGAGCGGAAGCGGAAACTCTAGCGCAAACTCCGTATCCATAAGCGCAAAGCTAAAAGCGCAAAATTACCAAGTAGTAGGCGGTCAAGCAAATAGCGCTAGCGCAATGAGCGCAAATCGCGTAGAAATCAATAACGACGATGCGATCGTAAGCAGCGTCACGGGCTCTTTGGGCGGCGCCTCAAGCTCGCGAAGCGTAGTTGATCTTATAAAAGGTACAGTAAAAGGTGATGTCGCGGCAGCAAGCGGCATTGCAGGTGAATCGGATGGCGATAGAGTTACTCTAGGAGCGTTAGATTCTAATAAAGGCGTGCATATCGGAGGCAATGTCTATGGCGCACGCGCAGGAAGCGTCAAAAATGCGGTCGTTTATATCAATAAAGAAAGAACGACGATAGCAGGAGACGTCTTTGCGGGCTACGCTACAAGCGGCAGCGTCGAGAATAGCAACGTAAATTTTAGAGGCGGCACGATAAACGGCACGATCTGGGGCAGCAATAAGAATTTAGACAAAACCAATACCTTGCATATAGAAAACTGGGTCGGCGGCGGCGTGAAAAAAGCCAAGGATATTAAAAATTTCGGCTCCATAAATTTTCACGATCTATATTCCACTACCCAAGCCGATGCGCCGCTTACTCTAACTACTAGCGGCAATACGAATTTAAACGGCACAAAGATAGAGGGTATAAAATCAGATCTGGGCGAAGGAAAGTACTATCTGATACATAATTCAGGCGGCGGCACGATCACCAGAGCCGCGCAAACCGTACAAGATAATCAAATTTATACGATTACCGACAAAGACCACTATCAAATCACCGGCACCACGATCGAGGTCGAAAACAATAAGAATTTAATTATGCAGAAAGGCACACTAACTCGTTCTTGGATGGACCTTAACTTCGATCAAAGCGAGCTAATGCAAAATCAAAATTCCAACAGGGCTGCGGGCGCTACTGAGTTATTCGGCAATAAAGGAAACACCGTAATAGTAAAGGAAAATGTAGGCAATCTAGGCGGTAAAAACATAAGCTCGGGCAGAGACGATGCTACCGACGGAAGCAACAGCATCCACGATAACCACACCAAGATCAAGGGCGGAAGCAACATAGGCGAGATCGATGGCGGATATTCAAATTCCGCTACCTCGCAAGAAATTTATAATAACCACGTAACTTTCGAAGCAAGCGGAATAGACGTGGGGTACGTAAATGCGGGCATCACTCATAGCAGTAGCGGAGGTGGGGACGTCCACGATAATAGCGTAACTACGAATGCTACGATAATCCACAATAGCATTTACGGCGGCAATACTAGCAACGGAGAAGCTAAGTCCAATATCGTAACTATAAATAACGGCAGCGTAGGAGCAATGGCGGTAGGCGGCAAGGGAAACAGCGCGATTTCCAACACCATAACTCTTAACTCGGTAAACGTAGGCGGAAGCGTATACGGCGGAAAGGCTAGCGGCACCGCTTCCTCCAACACTGTAAATTTAAACGGTAACACGCGAGTTGCTGGCAATGTCTACGCAGCAGAAGCCGCTAGCGGCAGCAACAACGTAGTAAATTTCAGAAACGGCAGCGTAGCGGGCACGATATACGGAGTATCTAGCGCAAACGCTAGTAATTCGGGCAACAGCTTAAATATCCTATCTTCAAACTCAGGCAATGGCCTAAATGTGGGGAATTTTGCAA
>CAUUQJ010000077.1:0-6278 GCA_963547085.1 uncultured Campylobacter sp.
CGATGCGGGAGTTTTTGGCGCATGCGCGAGACTTCGGCGCGGCGCGGATGAAATTTTTAAACAAGGAGCAAAAAGCGCGCCTAGCTGCCTCTTTACTTAAGCGCGTCGGCGAGGGCTTTGCGTTAAGATCTCGCGGCGAAACGAACCTCTACTGCACGACGCTACTCGAGCAGGAAATCTCTAAAATCGTGGAATTTTCGCCGCAGTATTTCAAACTCAACCTAGCCGTCCTAGGCGGCGAATACCTAGCGCCGAAGGCGTTTTGGCATTACAGCGGCGTTGAAATTTTATATGAGCGCTAGGCGTAGCTTATCTTGGGGCGGAATTTTGCGCGCTGTGTAAATTTAAATATCGCATCAATTCAAATCCGCGCATGAATAAAATTTGATCTTAGAATTCTGCGCCGTAAAATTTCGGTCAAAATTTGCTTTGGCGCTAAATTTTAGAATTCCGAAACGACGTAAAATTCTACGTAATATAGAATTTCGTGGAGTACTAAATTACAAAATTCCACTAATTACTAAATTTGCAAAATTTGGTAGGCGTGGAATTTTATAAAGTGCGTAACTTACAAAATTTTAAAAAGCGAAGTGCGCTTCGCCTCTACAGCTCGCCGAAAAGCGCTTCGAGATTTTTAAGACCTTCTTCCTTGGAGACCTTTTTCTCGCTCGTCGAGCCGGTTTCGATAAGCTCGATCTCGCAGCCGCACAGCATCGAGGCGAGGCGGATATTTAGACCGTTTTTGCCGATCGCTTTGCTTTTTTGATCGGGGTTTACGTAGACGATCGCCTTGCCGTCCTGCGTTATTTTGACCGAGTTTACGATCGCGGGCGCCATCGCGCGAGTGATCAAAATTTCGGGGCTTGCGGAGTATTCAAACGCGTCGATGCTCTCGCCGCCGCTTCCGTCTTGCAAATTTTTGCTTAAAAACCTGCTCACCGCGTCGATGCGAGCGCCTCCTTTGCCGACGGTAGCGCCTACCGGATCGACGTTTGGCGAGACGGCGCTAAGTGCGATCTTGGCGCGCCTGCCGGGGATTCTGGCGCAGGCTTGGATGATGACGCTGCCGTCTTTGATCTCGGGAACTTCGGCGGCGAGCAGGGCTTCTAGGAATTTCGGGCTAGTGCGCGAAAGCTCCAGTCTGATACCGTGGGATTTGTCGATGGCTACGTTTTTGATGACGGCTTGCAGCACGTCGCCCACTTTGAAATTTTCACCCTTGATGCGGTTTTTTTGCGGCATGAAAGCCTTCGTATCCTCGATCTCTACGTAGGTCGTGCCGTCGTGATCGATCTTGGTGACCGTGCCGTGGGTGAGGGTGCCTACCTTGCTTTTATAGTTTTCAAAAATTTTCTCTTCAAGTAGCCTCTGGATGTGGAAATTTAGCTCTCTAGCTAGCACGCCGGAAGCCGTGCGGCCGAGGTTTTCGATATTTATTTCGTAGCTTAGCTCATCACCGATCTCTGCGTTTTCGCCTATTTTTTTGGCCTCGCTAAGCGCGATGAAGTTGTGATCGCCGAGCCGCTCGTCATCATCCGCGACGACGTGAACCTTTTGGTAAAGCTTGACGCGCTTGGTCTGCGGATCGACTTCGCTGTCGTAGAGATACTCCTCGCCGAAAAGTCTTTTTGCGGTCTGGATGAACGCCGTTTTGACGCGCTCTTTGACGTCCGCGGGCTCAAGCCCCTTTTCATTTGCAATCGACTCGATGATGTCGGTGATTTTTTCCATAAATTTTCCTTAAGATTTGATTTCGTGCTACTAAATTTGGATTTTAAATTTTGAAGTGCGGTATTATATGGAATTTTGACTTTATTTTTATTTAAACGAATTATTATCTAAATTTCGCTAAACTCGCGGGTTTAAAAAGATAAATGAAAGGATAGATCATGCAGCTAAAACTTGCCAGAACGGAGCTTGCCTCTAAGCCAAAAAGCGTTAAGATCGAGGATTTGCAAGCCCAAGTAGAAAAGAGCGGACAAAAAATATTTTATCTGGATAGAGAAAATTCTCAAAAAGATTTAGCCGCTTTGGTAGATTTTTTCGATACTAAGGGTTTTAGCGTGTATCAGCGCATAGTGCGATACGGGCTGAACGAAAACGAGTATATGTACGAGGTGCATATCCTTTGAGTAAACTCCTCTTCATCCAGACCCTAGGTTGCGCGATGAACGTGCGCGATAGCGAGCATATTATCGCGCAGCTAAAAGAGCAAGATTACGAGATTACCGACGACGTAAATATCGCGGATCTAATCTTAATAAATACCTGCTCCGTGCGCGAAAAGCCCGTGCATAAGCTATTCAGCGAGATCGGAGCATTCGATAAAGCTAGAAAAAAGGGCTCTAAAATCGGCGTTTGCGGCTGCACCGCAAGCCATCTGGGCGGAGAAATTTTTAAGCGCGCGCCCTTTGTGGATTTCGTACTCGGTGCTAGGAACGTATCTAAAATTTCACAAGCCGTACGTACGCCAAAATTTATCAGCACTGACATAAACTACGACGAGAGCGAGTTTGCCTTCGGCGATTTTGCGAGCTCGCCATATAAATCCTTCATAAACATAATGATCGGCTGCGACAAAAAGTGCTCCTACTGCATCGTGCCGCAGACTAGAGGCGATGAAATTTCGATCCCCGCTCAAATCATCTTGCGCGAAGCCGAAAGATCCGCAGCTCGCGGCGCCAAAGAGATATTTTTGCTCGGCCAAAACGTCAATAATTACGGCAAGCGCTTTTCTAATGCCCACGAAAAAATTGACTTCAGCGACCTACTCATGCGGCTTAGCGAGATAGAGGGCATCGAGCGCATCCGCTTTACCAGCCCGCATCCGCTGCATATGGACGATAAATTTTTGGACGTTTTTTGCAATAATCCCAAAATTTGCAAATCGATGCATATGCCGCTACAAAGCGGCTCTAGCAAGGTTTTGCGCGATATGAAGCGCGGATATACCAAGCAGTGGTATCTAGACCGCGCGCTTAAGCTACGCCAAAGCTGCCCCGGCGTGGCGATTAGCACCGACATCATCGTGGGCTATCCGAGCGAGAGCGAGGATGATTTTGCTGAGACGATGGGGGTATTAGAGGCAGTAAAATTCGAGCAGGTTTTTTCCTTTAAATTTAGCCCGCGACCGCTCACGCCGGCGGCAAGCTTAAAGCCGCTGGATGATGAAATTTCAAGCGAAAGATTAAGCAGGCTGCAAAGCGCTCACGCTAAAATTTTAGACGAGATCGCAAGGGCGCAAAAAGATAAAATTTTCGATGTATATTTCGAGGAGCTGCGCGAGGGCGGCACCGCGTGCGGTAGAAGCTTTTCAAATTTTTTAATCTGCGCGCAAGGCGGCGAAGAGCTGCTAGGCAAAACGCGCAGAGTGCGTATCGAAAAGACCGCCAGAATGGCGCTTTATGGACAAGTTATCGCTTAAAAAGCGGCTGTTTTTCCGCGTCGCCGAATATCTCATTTTTATCCTGATTTGGTGCGTTTTTTTTACGTGCAGGGTTAAATTTACCCCCACAAAGCTGCCCGAAAAGCCCTGCGTCGTTGTGTTTTGGCATGGAAGATTAGCGATGATGAGCTTTGCATATAGGCGCTGGTGGCTGCGGGATTTCGGCAGCAAGAGGTGCGCCAAGGTCATCATCTCGGGTCACAAAGACGGCGAGATAATCACGCGCGTGATCTCGCATTTCGGCATCGGCGCGATCCGCGGCAGTAGTTTCAAGGGCGGCGCACGCGCACTTATGGGTGCGATCAAAGAGATAAAAAGCGGCACCGACGTCATCATCACTCCCGACGGTCCGCGCGGCCCGCTTCACAGCGTCGCCGACGGTGCTGTGATCCTTGCGCAGCGGCTAAACTTAGACATTTACGCGCTGAATTACGAAGCGAGCAGTTTTTGGAAATTTCGCAGTTGGGACGAGATGGTATTGCCAAAGCCGTTTTCGCGCATAAATTACAGCCTCAGCGCGCCGCTAAATTTGGCAGGGCTTGGCCTTGATGCGGGCAAAGAGGCGATCAGGCAACTGCTTTTTGCAAGCGCCGAGCAGGACGTTAAATTTTAGTTTGAAATAATAGTGTTTCGGTATAATTGCAGTTTTAGGAGAAAAAATGGCACTATTTAAAGCAAAATCATTCCTTGGCGTCGCTAAAAGTGTCGACGCATGCGAGTTTTTTTATAGAAAATTGGGCTTTGGTAAAAGAATTTTGGATGAGAAATCCGATCGCTTTCCTATAGCGCAAGAAAATGATCTGGCTACCTCGCTGGCGGGCTTTGCGGATCTGAGTGATAAAAATTTAATCTCTTGCGTGCTGATAGACGACGAAAATCAAAGAGTGCATTTTAACGAGGATTATATGATTAAAGAAAATAGCATTTATCAAAAAGTCGATGATAGCTTCATAGTGGAATTTCCTCGCGCAAGTGCACAGGCGGCGGATGAGACTTTTGGAATAGAATTTAGCTCGCACGCTAGTTTATTTAAAATTTTATACTTCTTGCTAAAAAATCAAAGCGATTTTGAAAACATGGCGATGTTCGCACTGAAATTTAATAACCGCGCATGTTTCGTCGTCGCCAACCAAGAGCGCGTGCTCTACGCCGACATAATGCGCATCGATGAGGAGATGCAGGCGGCGATGAGCGACGCGGACGAGCTATTTTATGAGCTTTTAAATTTTCAGATCGAGACCTTCTACAAATCCGAAAATAGCGAGTTTCTCACTAATGTTTTCATCTACTCAGATGGTACGCTTAGCAACGAGATCGGCTACGTGATTTTCACGCGCATCTTCATCAAAACAAATCTGATAAATCTAAATTTTGCCGATTATATCAACAAAATTGCGATGCTGGAAGCCCGCTAGATCAATTTTTTCGCTCTGCACCTAGGCAGAATTTTAAAATTTTATCTTTGTAATATTACGCTTGCTTGATACGATTTGGTTACTCGTTCGCGGTTGCGTTTTGTTAAATTTATCTCGCGTTACATAATGAAATTTTGACTAGATAAAATCATCCGTATTTAAACGACTTGCTTTTAAATTTAAGCTTATTTGCCACAAAGGGTCCGTCTTGCGCCGTAAATTTTGTCTTTTTCATGAATCCCGATTAATTTTGCGTAAAAAATTTTCTATCAAAGCTCGCCTTTGCTCCATGTCGTCGTTCTCGCTAATGCCCTCTAGCTCGCTTGCGTGATGGGCCTTGGGCGGGATATCTTTCAGATACGACCACACCTCGTCTTCGCTTAAAATTTTGCCGTGCAGATCAAAGCCCACGTTTAGCGCCCTGCCCGAAACTTCAGCCATATCTGCGTGCAGGTGACCGTAGAGCATCAGCGCGCCATAATGGCAGTTTGCCCACTCGATCATCGGGTAGTGAGACAGAGCCGCTCTCTTATGCGATAGGCGCACAAAGGCGTAACCCACGATCTGTTCAAACATAAAATTACCGTCCGCCTTGTGCTGCCTTAACAGCTCGTTTTTCATCGCAGCGATGCGCCCGTCGTGGTTACCGAGCACCAAAAAATGTCGCCCGTTTAGTCTGCGAAGTAACTCGCAAGTGTGCGCAAAATCCTTGTGAAAGGACACGTCGCCGAGATTATAGACGAGATCCTCTGGCGTAACGAGCGCATTCCAAGCGGCGATGAGATTTTCATCCATTTCGGCTACGTTTGCGCCTTTTCTAAAATTCGGATATTTTTTCAGTACCAGCTCGTGGCCGAAGTGCAGATCGGAGGTAAAATAAACGCTCACAAAAGCTCCTTAAATAGCGCAAGATCCGTGCTCGAAGCAAATAAAAATCCGCGGTTTATCGGAGGGATTTTTAGGGTGCGGCACGCTTCTTTAAATTTCTTTTCCATCGCGACTTTGATATATGGCGTTACGAGGATAAAATTTGCGCCAGCCCCGACGGCTACCTTTCCGCCTAGCACGCAGCCTGCGCCGTTTTCTAGGCAGCGCGCGCATTCGTTTCGCTGCGCCGAGCTTAGCACTAGTCCTAGCCGCTTGCACGCCTGATCGACGCCGCGAAGCTCGCCAAGACCGCGTTTTACGAGATAAATTTTAGGTGCGGGATTAGAAATTTCGGGAGTTAAGCTTAACGCGTCAGCCGCCAAAAATTCAAAGCTCTTTTTTACGCCGCCAAAGTACTCATTTAAAAACGGCTCGCTAAATTTAGCGCGAATAAAGCCTCGTTTAAACCGGTCCGTCAAATTCGTCTCGTCGGTGAAGTATTTTAGGTTTCGCTCACGCAAAAACCGCTCCAGCTCGCACTTTCGCACGCC
>CAUUQJ010000078.1:0-6266 GCA_963547085.1 uncultured Campylobacter sp.
AGCCGCGCAGCTCGCAGCGAATTTTAAGATCGGTTTTGATCATATTGTAGATGTAACCAAGCAGGTGGGAATTCTGCTCTAGCACGGCACTTAGCGAAGCTGCGGCATCCTTTCGCACCTCACGATCTGGGCTATGAAGCAGGCTTAAAATTTCCTCCTCGCCAAGCTTTTGCCCGCGAAAATCAAAGCTCATCCGCGCCATACTCTCATCAAAAAGTCGCGAAAACGCCTCGCCGCTTACGGGCGAAGTTTTTAAAAGCACACTTTCTTGCGGCAAGCTTAGCTGGTGGGCCTTGCGCCGCTTAAGCAAGCTCAAATAATATCTAAATCTCCCACCACCTGCGATAAGCTCGTCCTGTTTTGCGGCGTCAAGCTCGTTAAACTCAAGCTCGAAAAAAAGCAGGCTCTGCGAAATGTCGTTGCAAGCCTGCTCCGTCTTGGCCTGCTGCGCCCCAAGGCTCGTATCTCGCGCAAAGCTAAGATGCGCGAAGCTCATTATCTTGCCGATCTGCTCGCTGATGCTCTCATAAAACTCAAACGCGCCTAAAAACTCCTCCGCGCTAAGAGCGCGCAACCTGTCTTTAAATTTAGCTTCAAAATCCCTAGCCTGCGCGGACGCGCTATCTATCGCGTCGCTAAATTCCGCTTCGTTTGCAAACAGCTCACCTAAATTCCAATTCATCGATTTCCTTTTAAAATTTTTGGATAATTTTATCAAAAAAGAATAAGTAAAATTTTAAAAACCGCGAGATCCGCCGCCCTAGCGGAAATCGCGGTAAATTTTAAGGTGAGTTATTTTTGCATACTTTGCGACGCGATCGCCGTAAAAATCACGTCCGTGGAGCTATTGATCGCGGTTTCTACCGAGTCTTGAATCACGCCGATGATAAAGCCGATCGCGACTACCTGCATTGCGATATCATTTGAGATATTAAAGAGTGAACACGCAAGCGGTATCAGCATCAATGAGCCGCCAGGCACGCCGCTAGCGCCGCATGCACCGACCGCCGAGACCACGCAAAGCAGTAGCGCCGTCCAAAAATCGGGACGCACGCCAAGCGTATGAGCCGCAGCAAGCGCCAAGATCGCGATTACCACCGCAGCGCCCGCCATATTTATCGTAGCTCCCAAAGGGATCGAGATCGAGCTTAGCTCGTCGCTGATGCCGAGCTTTTTGCATAAATTTAAATTTACCGGGATATTCGCCGCCGAGCTGCGGGTGAAAAACGCCGTGAGGCCGCTTTCGCGCAGGCAGGTAAATACGAGCGGATACGGATTTTTCTTAATCACCGCAAAGACGATGAGCGGATTTACCACGAGGGCTACGAACGCCATCGCACCTACTAGCACGACTACTATTCGCACGTATCCAAGCAGCGCGTCAACGCCGGTTTGATACACGGTAGAAGCTACTAAGCCGAAAATTCCAAACGGCGCAAGCTGGATTACAAACTGCACGATTTTAGTTACCGCTTCGCTCAGATCGGTAAAAATTTTCTTTGTTTCATTAGTACAAAATTTAAGCGCGACGCCAAGACCTATCGCCCAGGTTAAAATTCCTACGTAATTTCCGTGCGCGATAGCGTTTAGCGGATTATCTACGACCTTAAAAAGCAGATCTTTTAGCACGATCCAAACGCTCGCAGGGACCGCATTTTCTGCCGCGCCGACATTACTAAGTGCAAGCTCCGTAGGGAATAAAAAGCTAGCTGCTACCCCCACGCACGAGGCTAAAAAGGTGCCTACGATATATAGGACGACTACGCGTTTTAAGCCGCTTGCGCTGCCGTATTGTTTATTTACGATCGAGCTTAAGATCAAGATAAAAACTAAAATCGGAGCTACCGCTTTAAGGGCACCTACGAATAAATTTCCTAAAATTTCCGCAAAAGCTACTACGTTTATTAAAAACGAAGTGTGCTCTGCCGCAATATCGCCCGCCGCCGAACGCGCGGCAAAGCCCAAAATAGCGCCTATTATCAAGCCGGTAACTATGCGCAAAACTAGATTCTTATCTTTGTAGCTGGCTACTAATTTTTGAATCGAACTCATTTTTTACCTTTCAATCAAAACGTCGTTTGAAATATATCGAAATTTTATTTAAGCACATTTAAATTTGGGCGGAATTTTGTGATTTTTAGTCAATCTTAAAACCTCGTTAGATAAAATGCCCCGAAATTTTAATTAGGAGCAGATATGTATCTATTTACCAGCGAGGTCGTAAGCCCCGGACATCCGGACAAGTGCGCCGATATCATCGCCGACAGCATCGTGGATGAAATTTTAAAGCAAGATCCCAACGGGCGCGTCGCGGCGGAGGTTTTCATCGCGGGCAAACACGTAGTAATCGGCGGCGAAGTAAACGCCAAGATCGATTTTACCCACGACGATTACCGCCACATCGTAAAGGGCGCGCTTAGCGAGATCGGTTACAACGACAACCCTCATTTCACGCGCGCACAGTGCCTGCATCCGCAGGATCTGCAAGTAGACGTATTTTTAAACCAGCAAAGCCCCGACATCAACCAAGGCGTCGATCAAGAGGGCGGCGAGATCGGAGCGGGAGACCAGGGCATAATGTTCGGCTTCGCAAGCTGCGAGACGAAAAATTTTATGCCGGCGGCGATTACCTACGCGAGGCTTCTTTGCGATCACGTCTATGCCTACGCAAAGTCCCATCCTAACGAGCTTGGCGTCGATATTAAAACGCAGGTTAGCGTCGATTACGGCACGAAGGCAAATTTTGAGGAGTGCAAACCGCAAAGCATCCATACGATCGTCGTTTCCGCGCCATGCGTGGAGAGTATGAGCATAGAGCGCGTCCGAGATCTGATCGGAAATTTAATCGATTCTGCAGGGCTTCCGAAGGAGCTTTACGACAAAAGCAAAACGATCATCTACATCAACCCGACCGGCCGCTACGTAAATCACAGCTCGCTTCACGACAGCGGCCTAACGGGGCGCAAACTGATCGTAGATAGCTTCGGCGGCTACAGCCCGATCGGCGGCGGCGCTCAAAGTAGCAAAGACTATACCAAGGTCGATCGTAGCGGGCTTTATGCGGCGCGCTATATCGCCAAAAACATCGTCGCGGCGGGGCTTGCGAAAAAATGCATCGTCCAGCTCAGCTACGCAATCGGCGTAGCTAAACCGGTAAGCGTCAGCGTCGATTGCATGGGAACGAATTTAGGCGCGGCGAGCGACGATGAGCTATCCGCTTTCGTGCTTGAAAAATTCCCGCTCACGCCGCGCTGGATCATCAATAAATTCGGCCTTGATCGCCCCGGCAAAGGAAGCTTTCTCTACGCCGACGTAGCCGCACGCGGACAGGTCGGAAACGACGAATATCCGTGGGAACAGCTCGATAGCGTGGAGCTTTTTAAGGCTTTGAAATAAAATTTGCGCTTTGTGGTAGCGCTCTTTTTAGCTTACGACATTCGCTAAGCTTGCAGCAGCGAGCCTAGCTCAATATTCTACGCGGCTTTGCATGCCGTGTAGTTTTATCGCATCCCAAAAAAATAGCGTTGCGGCAAAATTCTGTATCAAAATTCTAAGCCGTGAAATTTAAGAGTTTTTGCAGGTAGAATTGAATTTTAAAATTTTAAGCGCAGCTCGCGCAAAATTTTAAAATTTACGCGGTGAAATTCCAAGGCTGAGCCCGTCTAGTTTAGTGATAAATTCTAACTAGAGCAGGCTTTAAAAGAATTTGCACACAAGCTTTTAAATTTACAATCGCTTAAAACGAAATTTGACCTATAAAATTTTTTCTAACGCGCTTTTTACTTAATCTCCGAAGAGTAAAATTTTAAATTCTCCTTACTTGTGATGTTTAAGCGTGTAAATTTTAAATTTTGCATTTTATTTGAAGTTTGCCGCTTTTATATAGAAAGAAAACCCGAAGTAAATTTCATTTAAAAGTGGTATCGGCAAGACAAAAACACCAAAATTTTAAAATGCGGAATTTATGAACGCTACTGATTTGAAATCTCAGATTGGCACGCTTCGCCAAAGCTCCCCCGCTAACTACGCGAAATGAAAAAGCAAGATTAAATTCTCCCCCGCGCGATGTCGCCCGCAAGCGAGCACGGCGGAATATCAAGCTTAAATAACGCAAAAGATAAAAGAATAAAGCAAAAATAGAAGAGGCTTGGAGCTTGATAAAATTCTAGCCTTGTGCGGCGGCGACCAAGCGGCTTTTAAATTGGGCTTTAAACGCAGTGATTCGAATTACACGCCTTAACTTAAATGCTAAAGCGGCGATAAAATTTCATCGCCGCTTTCATAAATTAAAATTTTAAAGATACTGCCAAACTACGCAGCTGCAAATAAGCAAATCGCCTGCATTTAATCACCCGCACTTCGCCCAAATCTCTTAAATCGCCGATCAAATTTAAACCGCATGCACCTTTATCTGGCGCTTAGTTTAGCCGCGCGGCATAAAAACACAGCTAAAAAATGAAGCGCTATTTCGTCTGATTATCCTCGTTTTTTGGCGCAGCAGTGCTTGCATTTATCTCGCTGGCTGCGCTATTTACGGGCTCAGGAACAGAGATTTTTTTCACCGAAGCAGTGAAATTCTGCTCGGCTTCAACATCGCCAGTTTTTTCGATATATGTAAAATCGCCCATCTTCGTCCACGTTCTAGCTTTAGCTAAAAACGCCTTTTGGCTCTCCCAAATCTCTTTGAAATCGGGATTTTTCTCGCTTTCTTCGGCTAAAATTTCATCCGTCACCTTGCGAAGCGCACGCATAATCTCAGGCGAAAAAGAGCGAATCTGAACATTTGGATATTTCTTTTTGATCTCGTCCCAAATTATTACATTTTTATAAAACGTCTCGTTTTCTGCGTATTCGCGCGCCTTTGCGATCGAAGCCTCTAGGATATTTTGCAAGTCCTTAGGAAGCTTCTGCCAAGTTTGTAGATTTATCACGATCTGCTGCTCACTAGCGGGTTCTTGCCATCCCGTATAATAGTAATTTGCGACTTTATGAAAGCCTAAAGGTATATCAAAGCTAGGACTTGCCCACTCAACCGCATCGATGGTGCCCATCTCTAGTGCCATATATAGCTCACCTACCGGTATCGTAGCGACTGCGACGCCAAGGCGGCTCATGACCTCCCCGCCAAAGCTTGGAATTCTAAATTTAAGCCCTTTTAAATCATCTAACGTATTAATCTCTTTTTTAAACCAGCCTCCCATCTGCATGCCGCTATTTAGGATATTAAAGACCTTTAGATTGCTTTTAGCATAGAATTTATCCGCTAGCTCCTTACCCCCGCCGAAGTAATACCAAGCGTGCTGCTCGTCTTTCGTCATACCAAAAGGCACCGTCGTAAACAGCATATTCGCACTATTTTTGCCTTTATAATAGTAGCTCGCAGTATAGCCTAAATCGTATTGTCCGTTTTTGACCATATCATAGATCGCAAAAGGCGCTTTATGTTTGCTAGGCGCGTCGATGCTGATTTTCAGCCTGCCATCAGACATACTATCTGCAAGATCTGCCATACGCTTGGCGACATCGCCTACGATAGGCATACTAAGCTCGTAAGTCTGAGCTAGCTTGAGGCGATAAACTTTCTTATCCGCGCCCCACAGCGACGTGGCTATAATCAAACTTAATCCGACAAGAATCGATTTTTTCATATACTACTCCCAAAATGAAATGGTGCGAATTTTATATAAAATCATCTAAATTCACGCTTTTATAACTAGCTTTTAAGCGAAATTTTCGCACAATTGCAGCCAAATTAGATAAGGAAAGGGCATGCAAGAAAAACATTACGACGTAATCATCATAGGCGGCGGTATCACGGGCAGCGCACTAACATATGTGCTGGCAGAATTTAGCGGGATCGAAAATATTGCTCTACTTGAAAAATACGAAGGGCTTGCGACGCTAAATTCTAAAGCCAGCGCAAATTCCCAGACGATTCATTGCGGCGATATCGAGACCAACTACGACCTGCAAAAAGCAACCGAAGTCAAGCGCAAGGCGGATATGATCGTGAAATATTGTCAAAAGCACGGATATGAGAATAAATTTTTATTTCAGGGGCAGAAAATGGCTCTTGGCGTGGGCGAAAGCGAGGTAGAGCTAATTAAAGACCGCTTTGAGAAATTTAAAGAGCTTTATCCGTATCTACAGCTTTTCGACAAGGAAGAGCTCAAAAAAATCGAGCCTAAGTTAGTTTTTGATGGGCGCGGCGAGGAGCGAGCAGAGGATATCGTCGCGATGGGTGTGCAATCGGGAGTTTACACGAC
>CAUUQJ010000079.1:0-6232 GCA_963547085.1 uncultured Campylobacter sp.
TACCGACGGGCGAGAGGTAGATAAACTTGACGTTTTTAAATTTAGCTCTTACATGTTCGATCGTTCCGGCAAGCGGCTCCGTGCCGATCAAAAGCCCCGCGCCGCCGCCGATCATATAATCATCTACCTTTTTATACCGATTTGTCGTGAAATTTCGCGGGTTAAAAAAATGCGTCGAGATTATTTTCTTATCGACCGCGCGCTTTAAAATCGAGTCCTCAAAATACGGCGTGATGAGATTTTCAAACAGCGAAACGAAGATAAAATTCATGAATTTTCCAAAATCGCGCGCGCGTTTTGCGTAAAAATTTTACGCTCGCTAAGCGAAATTTCTTTCACATAGGCATCCACGTAGGGGATGAAAAATTCTTTCGGCAAAGCCTGCGAGATCAGGCTTTCATCCGTTTCTGCCTCAAAAAGATAGCCGCTTCCGATCTGCGATATGTCTCTTACGCGCCCTAAAACCGCGCCGTCTTCGTAAATTTCAAGCCCGATAATATCGAAGTAAAAAAACTCGCCCTTTTGCAATTTGCAAAATTTCCGCGTGTCCTCTTTGCTTCGGTAAAGGATTTGGTTGGTTAAATTTGCCGCTGCCTCTACGCTTTCGTAATTTTTAAAAATAGCGCTAAAGTTTGCGCCGCTAAAGGATAGAATTTCTAAAATTTCGCCGTTTCGCAGATAAAATTTGGCGCCTTTTTTAAACTGAGAGGGGAAGTCGCTGCGATCGAAAATTTTAACCGCGCCCTTTAGGCCGATAGTCCGACCGAGCTTCGCGACCTCTAAAAGATCATCAGGCATCTTTGGCTTTGACGGTAATTTTATAATTAATCGGATCTTTTGCTTTATAGCCGATGATGACGGTCTTTATGGCGTTTATCATTTTGCCGTCCTTGCCGATGAGCTTGCCGGTGTCGGCCTTGTCGGCATAGACGATGATCTCGGTAAAGTTCTCACCGACCCGCTTTTGCGTAGAAACGGACTGCGGATAGTCGGCGATCAACTTTGCGTATTCTTTTATAAAATTTTCTACCATTTTATTTGCTTGTGATTTGAGCGACCCTATCGCTTAACTTCGCGCCTACGCTCTTCCAGTATGCCAAACGCTCCGCGTCGAATTTGATATTATCGCTATCTTTTAGCGGATTGTAAAAGCCGATCGTCTCGATAAAGCCGCCGTCGCGTCTTTTCCTGCTATCCGTTACCACGATGCGGTAAAAAGGCTGCTTCTTTCTTCCGATTCTTGTAAGCCTAACAACTGTTGCCATTTTTTCTCCTTAAATTTTTGTAAGTTTTAGAACTTGCAGATGGCTAAAACTTAAACATCTGCAAACTCTACCGAGAGGCTATCTCGGTAAATTTTGCCTTTGAGCGATCGAGGCAAGCCCCTGCATGCCGCCCTTGCCCGAAAATTTTTTCGCAAGCTTCGAAGCGCCCGCGAACTGCTTCAAAAAGCGGTTCACCTCCACCTGCGAAAGCCCTGCGCCGGCAGCAAGTCTGCGCTTACGCGAATTATTTAGCAGATCGGGATTTTCGCGCTCTTTCGGCGTCATAGAGTTGATCATCGCTTTGATATGAAGTATCTCTTTTGAGTTTTCCAAATCGATATCTTTTATCTTATTCGCCATGCCGGAAAGCCCGGGGATCATGCCGATTAAATTTTTCATATTGCCGAGCTTTTTCACGCTTTCTAATTGATTTACGAAATCGTTGAAATTAAACTCGCCCTTTTTGATCTTTTTGTTTAGAGCCTTGGCTTCTCTTTCGTCGAAAACGGCGCTTGTTTTCTCGGCTAACGTCGCCAAATCGCCCTCGCCCATAATACGACCTGTAATTCTATCGGGTATAAAGCCCTCCAAATCGGCCACCTTCTCGCCGGTTCCGATAAAGCGAAGCGGGATGCCAAGCTGCTGCGCGATACCAAGAGCTACGCCGCCTTTGGTATCTGCGTCAAATTTGCTTAAGATCACGCCCGTAAGGCCTAAAATTTCATCAAATTTAGCGGCCGTTTTAATGCCGTCTTGACCGCTCATGGCGTCCGCTACGTAAAAAATTTCATGTGGATTTAGAGCTTTTTTCATCTCCGCAAGCTGTGCCATTAGCGCCTCATCGATCGCAAGACGTCCCGCCGTATCTACGAGCAGTACGTCATAAAGCCCGCTCTTAGCCTTGCTTAGCGCTTTTTCCGCAACCTTTAGCGGATCGCTCTCGCCCTCGATAAAAAACAGCTCAATCTCGTTCGCCTCGCAAAGCTGGCGGAGCTGTTCGACCGCGGCTAGGCGCTGCAAGTCGCATGCTGCGACCAAGACCTTTTTTTTACGAAGTTTCAGATAGTTCGCGAGTTTTATCGTGCTTGTGGATTTTCCGCTTCCTTGAAGTCCCGTCATCAAAGCTACCGTAGGGGGCGTGCTAGCGAATACAAACCCCTGGCTGCTGCCTCTAGGCGCCGTTAAAATTTTAGTCAAATTTGCCTTGATGGACTGCAAAAACGGCTTCTGTCCTATCGTACCGATACGAAGATCGGCTTCGACAAGCGCCAAAAAATCCTTTACGACTTTGTGGTGCACGTCGGCCTTTAAAAGCGCCTTTTTTAGCGTCTCCAAGGCGTTTTTTAAAGCTTTTTCGTCATCGATTGTTTTTAATTTATTGACCGCGTTTTTAAACGACTCGCTTATGATCTCAAACACTTTGATCCCTTATAAAATTTTTAAACTTGCGATGTTACCTAAAATTAACTTAAAAGCCATTGAATATCAGAGATCTTTAGGAATTTCAAAGCCGAATTCGTTGAAGCTTTTACCCAGCGGAGCTTTAAATTTAAGCCCTAAAATTTCAGTCTCGTACGAGTGCAGAAATATCCGCTTCGCGCGGCTTTTAGCGTATTTTTCATCGCCTATTACGCCGAATCCCGCATTTGCCAGATGCATGCGGATCTGATGCGTCCTGCCCGTCTCGATCCGCACCTTTACGAGCGATTTTTTGCCGCTTACCATAAGCGGATAAACCTCGCTAAATGCGCTTTTACCGTTTGGCGAAATTTTAGAAAATGCGCCGCTGCGGGTCTTTATCGTCAAAATAGGCTCGTCAAATTTCATCTCTTCGCTCACGATCCCTTTTACGATCGCGATGTAGCTTTTTTTCACGCGCAAATTTTTAAATTCCGCAATCGCCGCTTCGCGAAATTCCTCATTCTTATACAACAGCACGACGCCGCTGGTTTCCTTATCCAGGCGGTTTAGAAGGCCGAATTTATAGATTTTTTCTAAATTTTCGCTGCTCATAAAGGGCGGCTTATTGACCGCCAAAACGTTCTCATCCTCGTAAATGATCGCGGGTTTTGCGGGCTTCATCACGCTAAATTTAGTATTTTCGCCGAGCATCTCGCGCGCTAGAGCGATCTTTGCGCCGCGCGCGCTTACAAGCCCCGCGTCGATGAGGGCCTTGGCTTCGTTGTGCGAGATATTTTCCTGCGCCGCCAGCAGCTTATAGGCTTTTTCTTGCATTAAATTCTTTCCTTGATTAAATTTTCTATCTCTTGCAAATCGCAAATTTTATCTATCCGTGTGCCCTTTAGCGGCTCTTTTAAAGCGTTTGAAATTTCGTTCGCGTCGCATAGAGCGATGTTTTGTACGAGTGCATACAGCGCCTTTTGATTATGAAAAAATCGCCCGCTGATGATCGGCACGCCGAAGCTCGCCGCCTCGATCGGACTATGTCCGCCGATATTGCGCAAAAAACTGCCGCCCAAGATCACGACGTTTGAAATTTTATAAAAGTTCGCTAGCTCGCCGAAGGCATCAAGCAAGATAAAATCGCTCCCAAGCCCCGCGCCGTCGCTAAACCGCTCAAAGCTAAGCCCATGCTCGCGTGCCCAAGCCTTGCAAATTTCGCAGGCCTTTTCGAAGCGCTCCGGATGCCTCGGCGCCAGGATGATTTTTAGCTTTTGCGGCGCGGCAGTCGAAGCCGCCGTATTTAGTGCGACAGAATTTAAAGACGCGCCGTTTAGAGGCACCGTATTCGGCACGGCAGAAGAAGCATCGCTTGGAATAGCCGCATCCAAAGAAGCTACGTTTAAATTTACCGGCTCAAGCGAGCTCTTCTCGTCGTGAAGCTCAGCTGTAGGCAAGCTCCTATCGCCATGAGAGCCCGTTGTGCGCGAGTATTTTTCGAGAGCACTCTGCGAGCTGCGAAATTTTATAAAATCATTTAAATTTGATAAAACAAGCTCCTCTTCGCCCTCGTGAGTGTTTGAGATCGTAAGCACAAAGCTATTTGCGGCCGCGGCGGAATAGTCTTTCGTCGCAACGGCGATATTTGCGCTTTTTATGTTGCCCGCGACCCTTATATTTTTTCCTCCGAGCTCCCGTAGCCGCGCCGCATCAAGCTCGCTTTGCGCAAGTACCAGATCGATATTTTCAAACGCTTTGCGATAATAAAGCTTAAAGCGCAGATAGCTCGCGTACGAGCGGTCGCTTATGCGCGCGTTTAGGAGGATCACGTAGCTTCCGCGCGATTTAGCGGAACGGATCAAATTTAGCCACAGCTCCGCTTCAAAAATCACCAGCACGCGGCTGCCCGTAAGCCAAAACGGAAGCCAGTTTTCAAACGGTAGGTAGCGAGAGTTCGGCGTAAGCGCGCGCGCCGCACCGAAGCCCGTCTGCGTGGTCGTGCTAAGCGCGACGCTCTCAAATTTAGAAATTAACGGCGCAAGAGCGTTTACCTCGCCCAGGCTGCAAGCGTGAAAATGCACCGCTGCGGGGCTAAATTTAGGGTTTTTGTATAGAAAAAATCGCGCCTTCAGGCTCGTGCGGTATTTTTTTTTAAAGCTTAGAATAAAAATAAAAGGCGCAGCGACGAGCCACGCCAAAAACGCCAAGGCGGTGTAGATCACTCGGCTTCTTTATATAAAATTCTGCCGCAATACGGGCAGGTTACGATGTCGTCGCTTTTGATGACCGCAGAATAGGTCTTGTCGCTTATACGCATAAAGCAGCCGTAGCAGGCCTGTTTACGCACCGGCGAGACCGCCGTATTGCCCGCCCACTTGCGGATCTTTTCGTAGAAAGAGACGGTTTTGGGATTCATCGCCTGCATTAGCTTATCGCGCTTGGCGTAGATTGCGCCGCGTGCGACCTCGACCTCGCCCATCTCGGCGCTTACCTGCTCCTGCAAGCTTTTTAGCTCGGCTTCAAACGCCTCTTGCTTTTCGCTCTGCTCTTTTACGAGCGCCTCTTTTGCGGCTACGATCTTTTCTAGCCTTTCGATCTCCTCGTTTGTGGCCTCGAGCTGCTCTTTTGCGATGTCCTCTTCGACGCTAAGGGCCTTGATCTCCTTTTCGGTTTTTGCCGCGCCGCTTTTTTTGCCCGTGCTTTTTAGCTTAGACGAAAAGGCGCTCAGCTGCGCGTTTGCTTGTAAAATTTGAGATTTTAGCTCGGCGATCTCTGCATTTAGAGTTTCGATCTGTTCCTTTGCGCCTGAAATTTCGCCGCTTTTTTTGCCCAGCTTCTCCTGCGCGGCCTCGATTTTAGGCTTAAATCCGTCCAACTGCTTATCGAATTCGCAAAGCTCTACCAATTGGCTTAAATATTTGTTCATCTTTTTCCTTTAATAATACGTAAATGGATTTTTTTGCTCGCTTATTATAACTTCAATTTCGCTTTTTTGCAAGAAAGGTGCGAGCGCGCGCCCAAAATAGCGCTCACTTTCAAAATGATTTATGTCGATCAAACTCACGCCGTTTTCTAAATTTTGAAGCGCCGCGTGATATTTTATATCGCCCGTGATGAAGCAATCCACGCCCAATCTTTGATTTAGTTCGCTTCCGCTGCCGGTGCAAAGCGCGATATTTCGGATAAAATTTTTCGTCTTTACGGCGCGCAGATGCTCGATGCCAAGCTTGCGTTTTATATCCGCACACAGAGCCTCAAAGCTCAAATCCGCGCGCATGAAAACCAAAAATTCCCGCTCATCCGTAATTTCAAATTTTAAAATTTCGCGCGCTACGAACCCGTTTAAAACGTGCTTGTCAAAGTTCGTATGCATCGCGATGAGAGAGATATTTTTGCGGATCATCTCATAGATCAAATTTGCAGGATAGAGCCGCGGATCAAGCGATTTTAGCGGACTGAAAATCAGCGGGTGGTGCACCACCAAAAGCGAGCCCGCCTCCGCCTCGCGCACCAGCTCGCTAGTAACGTCGAGGCTTAGATAGATTTTTGAAATTTCATCATCCAAG
>CAUUQJ010000080.1:0-6231 GCA_963547085.1 uncultured Campylobacter sp.
AAAAGATTGCCGCAAAGCCCCAAAAGCGGCGCCAGGCTAAATATAAAACAGCTTAAAGCTCGCTTCGATCTCATCGCTTATTATCCCACCTTTAGCCTGCTTTTTCAAAAACTCTTCGATCTCGCGCTCGCTAGCCTCCGCGCCGTCCATATGCAGGTGCCACGCGGCGTTTTGCACAGCTTCTTGTAGGCTGCGTTTTTGCTCGCGCCTCTCGGTTAAAATTTCGCTTTTAAATTTGATGTTGCGCGCCCCGAGCAGCGCCTCAAACTTTTCGGCGGCGGTAGCAAGTCTTTTAGCTCCTGTGCCGAAGCGCTCAAACAGCGGCGCCAGCATTGATGAATTGCGCTCGCTCGCCCAGTTTAGATAAATTTTTCGCTCGCCCAAAGCCAAAAACGCCTCAAAATCCTCCGTGCTTTTTAGCGCGGGGCTCATCGTAAGAAACGCGATGTCAAAAACTGCGGAAATTTTAAAATTTTCGCTCTCGCGGCTTTTGCCCGCAGCGTCTTTTAAATTTAAAGCCTGCGCTTCTTGGGCTTGCGAGTTTGAAATTTTACTTTGCGGGTGCGGATAAATTTTAAAATTTTCGCCCGCCGCGTCTGCAAAGCCATCGCAGCTCAGCCGCTCGCAAAACTCCGCGAAGCTTAAATTTAATACGTTTTGCAAAGGGATGTCAAACTCCTGCGCGCTGCGCCTTAGCTCGCGCAGCATCCCCTCCGAGCTATCGATCGCCGTGACCTTGGCGCCCAGCGACGCGAGATACAGCGAGTAAACCCCCGTGCCGGCGCCCACGTCGAGCACGCTCTTGCCCGCAAAGCTCACGCCCCAACCGCGCAGTATCTCAAATACTCGCTTGCCGAAATCCCCTAGCTCGCCGCTAAATTTGGCGTAACTTTCGGACTTTTTATCCCAGCTATTTTCATCTGATTTTTCGCCGATTCTCTCCACCGCTCACCTTTAAATTTTTTGTAATAATAGCAAAATTTGGCAATTTTTCCGAATTTGGGCTATAATAAATGCTTTCAAAATCTAGGCGAAAGGGCGTTCATGGCGGACGTGACGATAAGAAATTTAAACTTTGCTTACGAAAAACGCGAAATTTTAAAAGATATAAACTTAAGCTACGAGTTGCGCGATTTTTTAGCGATTTTCGGGCCCAACGGCGGCGGCAAAAGCACCCTTTTAAAGCTGCTTTTGGGGCTGCTGCGACCAAGCTCGGGCACGATCGAAATTTTAGGCAGATCGCCCGCGCTTGCCAGGGCGCAAATGGGCTACGTGCCGCAGTTCATCGCGATAAATAAAAGCTTTCCCATCAGCGTGCTTGAAGTCGTTTTAATGGGGCTGATAGATAAGAAAATTTTAGGCTTCTACTCCAAATCCGAGCGCGAGCAAGCCATGCAAGCCTTGAGGCGCGTAGGCATGCAGGACCTTGCAGACTGTCGTATCAGCGAGCTTAGCGGCGGACAAAGACAGCGCGTTTACATCGCGCGGGCGCTGTGCGCGAAGGCTAAAATTTTACTTCTCGATGAGCCGTTAGCAAGCATCGACACGATGGGGCAGGTTCAAATTTACGAGCTTTTAAAATCCCTAAACGAAAGCGGTTGCGGCATAATTCTAATCAGCCACGACGTGCAGCTTGCGCTAAATTACGCAAACCGCGCGCTTTACGTCGCAAACGGCTCGGCGCACACTCATGAGATCGATCCGGGGGGCAGGGCGGAATTTTTAGATCACCTGCGACGCGAACACGGACACTTCTGCGCCGTCGATCTCGCGCTTAATGAATGCTGCTGCAAGGAGTGCGAAAATGGCTGAAATTCTCTCCTACGATTTCATGCGAAATGCCCTACTCGGCGGGCTTTTAGTCAGCATAGTCTGCGGCGTCGTGGGCTCTTTAGTCGTGATAAATCGCATGAGCTTCATAGCAGGGGGCATCGCACACGGAGCATACGGCGGCATCGGCATCGCGCTATTTTTAGGCATCTCGCCCGTGCTCGGAGCTAGCGTATTTGCGCTGTTTTTGGGGCTGCTCATCGCCTACGTCACGTTGCGAAACACCGAGCGCTTCGACGCTGTAATCGGCGCGATATGGGCGTTTGGAATGGCGCTAGGGATAATCTTTGCCGATCTTACGCCTGGATACAAATCCGATCTGATGAGCTTTTTATTCGGCTCGATCTTAGCTATAAATCACGAAAATTTAATCTTCATCGGCATTTGCGGAGCGGCATTTGCGGCGCTTACGGCGTGCTTTTACAGGCAGTTTTTAGCGATCAGCTTCGATAAGGAATTTGCCCTGCTGCGCGGAGTGAATACGAGCGTCTTTTACTACGTCCTCGTAGTGATGGCGAGCCTCGCGGTGGTCGCGTCGATTCAGATCGTGGGGCTAATCTTGGTGATCTCGCTGATGACGATCCCGCCCTTCATCGCCGAAAAAATTTCAAAAAGCCTAGGCTCGATGATGGCGATAAGCTGCGCGCTATCGGCGCTTTTCTGCGTGGCGGGGCTTGTTTTGAGCTTTAAGCTCAATCTAACCAGCGGCGCTTCGATAATCCTAGTCGCCTCGGTCTGCTTTTTTGCAAGCTCGATCTTTAGCAAACTTCGCGCCTAAAAGCCCGCCCAGCTCGCTAAGTAGGATACCTGCGAGTATCAGCGCCGCGCCTAAAATTTGAAGCGCACTTAGCTTCTCGCCGAAAGCATACCCCATTATGCCCGCGCTTACGGGCTCCAGCGCGAAAATCAGCACCGTTTTTATCTCGCTTACGCCGCGATTTTGCGCCATTGTTTGGATCACAAACGCTGTGACGGTGGCAAAGATCGAGGTTAAAACTAGCGCGAAAACAAAATCGAAACCCGGCGAAAAGATCAAATTCCCAAGTACCTTTATCTCGCCTTCAAATTCCGCGTGCGGGACGAAAACTGCCGCGATTAGCGCACAGACGCAGACACAGATAAACTGCACGATCACAAAGCCGTAGAGATTGCTTTTGCGCGCACAGACGCCCGTAAATACGATATGAAGCGCGTATGCAAACGCCGAAATCAGCGTCAGCCGCTCGCCTATGCCAAATCCCACCGCGCCGCTTGCTCCGCTAAAAAAATATAGCCCCAAAAGCGCCACGACCGCGCCGCCAAAGGCGCTTGCACCGACTTTTTTGCCGAAAAACGCAAGCATTAAAAATGGTACGATGACGACGTTAAGCCCCAAAATAAACGCTACCGTCGATGACAGCGCATAATCAAGCGCTATAGTCTGGCACGAAAAATCGCAAAATAGCATCAGCCCGCAAAACACACCCCGCCTTATCGTGCCGCGGTCAAATTTGACGCCGAAGCGCAGACAGGCGAGGTAGGTAAAAATGCTCGCCGCCAAAAAGCGCCAAAACAAAAAGCTAAAAACGTCGCCGCTATGCAGCGCGCGCTGAACCGGCACGAAGGTGCAACCCCAAACGATCGCCACGAAAAGCAGCCCCAGATCCCACAGCCTGCTAGGCGGAACGGGATTTTGCGCGCGGTTTTGTGCGGAATTGGAATTTTTCCCTAAACTCTGCGCGGAATTCGAGCTTTGCGTGCAGTTTTGCGTAGAGGCAGAATTTTGCGCGGCAGCAGGGCTCTGCGTAGAATCAGAGCTTTGCGCGAAATCGAAATTCTGCGCGGAATTTAAGCTTCGAGCGGAGCTAGAATTCTCTGCCGAATTAGATTTCTTCGCAAAATTCCGCGCCTTAAAATTTTTCAATCCAAAGCTCTGCGGCGCATTAGCGTAGCCAGGATCGTTTGCAAGAACCCCAGTAAAATTTTTCTTTGAGCATCGCGTATGAGCTGCGGCAAGGCTTTTTGCGGGGCTTAAATTTGGCTCGTCTACGACGCTTGCACGATTTAGCGAACTTGCGCTATTTGCGCCGTTGCAAGTAAAATTTTCCGCAAAATTTAATATAAAATTTCGTTTGAAATTCTTTGCAGAATTTTCGCAAGGATTTATTGCGGAGGCATTTACGGAATTTAAAGCTTTGCTTTCGGCGCAGCTTGGAATCTGCGCGGACTTTAAATTTGGCGAAAGAGCCGCGGAGCTTAAAGCGGATTTTCTTTCGGGATTTCCGACTCGCGGAGCGGAATAAAGCGCGACGAGACTGTGCGCAGCAAAACTGGCCGAAGCACGATTGCGTGCGGCGAAACCAGCCGAAGCGGGATAAAATTTTAAATTTCGCACGCTCATAAAATTTAACTCGGCGGCCGCGTCTTTAAATTTAAAATTTCCTTTGAAGCGGGAAGCTGGAGCGAAATTTATCATACCGCCGCGCGCTGTGTTTTTCGCGCGCTCGCATGCCTGATTTGAGATAAAATTTAAAGCGGATTTTGAATTAAAATTTTCCGCGAGCTCCGAGATAGAATTTTTCATAAATTTAAAGTAAAATTTCGCCGAGATTTTAGTGTGGTCGCGCCTATCTGATCGTCTTTATGGCGTTTAAAATCGCGCCCGAGTTTTTGCGAAACTCCCTTTCGTTTTTGCTTAAAAAATCGAAGCTTTCGTTGATAAAGGCGCTGCTGAATTCGCTACTAAAATCGTCTCCAGGGTCGCGTCCAACGGCACTTTTAAAGCTTTTAGCAAAGCTCGCGTCGGCTCCTAGTTCACGCGCCAAAGGGCGAATGATTTCGTAAATTTCATCAAAGGCGTTGGTGCGCAGATAGTGGCTTAATAGCACCTCGCCGCTCATTACTGCCTTAGTATCGGCTTCGGACATATCTTTTATTTTAGCGAGTAGGAGCTTTTTGATCGGCTCTACGGCAAGACTTAGCTTCTTGCTCGCCAGCCTTTGCATATTCTGCACGGCGATGCTTTTTTTGCCCGCACGCTCGGTAATGTAGCTAGGTAGATCGAGCTCATAATCCTGTACGCCAGTGCGTTCGTATTCATTTGCGGCACGCTCTATCAGGGTGCTTAGTGAGTTTTTAAAATTTTCGCTATCGCCCGCGCCCGCACTAAGCATCACGTCCAGCCCCTTTACGGCGACCTCTTCCCAGCTAGCAGTCGCAAATAGCGGCAATAAACAAAAGATTAATTTTTTAAGCAAAGTTTTTCCCTAATTAAAGATTGATTATTTTATTTCGAAAATTTTAATGTATAATCAACGCTTTTATAATACCAAAAGGGCTAGATATGGAGCTTTTACTCATTGCTTTTGCGCTTGCGATGGACAGCGTCGCGCTTAGTATCTCAAACAGCGCGAAATATCCGAATTTTAAATTTGCGCAGATCGCGCGCGTCGCGTTTTTCTATGCGGCGGCTCAGTTTATAATGCCGCTAGCAGGCTATGCTTTGGGGATAAATTTTGTAAAATTTATCGCGCAGATCGATCACTTCGTCGCGTTTGGAATTTTATCGTTTTTAGGCGTTAAGATGATCATTGAATCCCGCCGCGAGCAGGACGAGCCCGCTCTACGCCTAAGCACGAAGGAGCTGGTGCTGGGTGCGATCGCCACCAGCATCGATGCGATGGCCGTGGGTGTGACCTTTGCCTTTGGCGAGACAAACATCCTCTACGCCTGTAGCGTCATCGGGCTCGTCTGCTTCGCGCTGTGCGTCGCGGCGTGCTACGCAGGCAAGCTAACGGGCGAATATCTGCACTCAAAGGCGCTCGTTTTAGGCGGTGCGATTTTGATCTTAATCGGGGTTAAAATTTTACTCTCGCACCTCGGCGTTATCGATATTTAGCGACTTTTAATCGCCGCTTTGTGATAATCTTTAAAACTAATTCGCAGGAGCGAAAATGAAAAATTTGATAAATTTAACCAGCGGCGACCGATTAAATTTGCGCGTCGAGGGCAAAATTTTAATCAGCGAGAGCGTCAAAAACGACAAAACGAGGCAGACGCAAAAGGAGTTTGCCGGCGCGGACGAGGCGCAAAAAGCCTGCGTAAAAAAGAAGTGGGAGAGCCTAAAAAAGGGCTACGTCATGCAAAACGCGGATGCGAGGCCTGGCGAAACGAGCCTGCACGTTTACATCGGCGGCGGATACACGGGCGCGCTGGCGTTTGCGAGCTTTGAGGGCGAAAATTTCGTCTATAAATGCGGCGGCTACAAAGAAAACGGCTCGGTCGATTTTTTGACTAGGCTGGGCGCGGGCGGCGCGATAAAAGGGGATATTATTTTGCCAAAGCCGCTTGCGTGGCATGCGCAGCGGGCGGGCGAAATTTTACTTTTGGATTTGGATCATTTTATTTTCAAATTTGATCCAA
>CAUUQJ010000081.1:0-6215 GCA_963547085.1 uncultured Campylobacter sp.
TAAAGCTCGCGCCCGCAGAGCCGAACATCGAGGCGATCTGCGCGCAGCTCAAGCCGCTTCCTACGCCTGCAAACTCGCCCGAGCGAAGAAAATTTAGCATATCGATTTTTAGCATTTCACCCCTTTGACGGCGCTTGAAAGATACTGCGCCCAAGCAAAACCATTAAATTTAGCGTCCGCGCCGTAAATAAACGGGCAGGCACAATCAAAAGCGATTTTACTCGCTCGGCGCGAAATTTTAATACCACACGCCTTGCGATACGATAAGCGGAGCCGCCGTTACGAACCATACTTTCGGCTTCATATCACGCCGTTTGCAAAGCGACGAAGCGTGCGGATAAAATCTTTGCCGGGCAAAATTTCACTCCCGCGCGCCTGCACGGCAAAAATAGCGCGGACAGAATTTTGCCGATAAGAGGGCAAAATGTACCGCCGCCAAAGTCGCAAGCTATATTGGAATTCCGCACGCGAGCCGAAACGGCGCAGCGGTCTCAAGCTATGTCGAAACGGCGAGCGGTTAGCCTTGCTTTTTATCTCTAAAGTATCTAACGATCTTAGCCTGCAGCTTAAACCACTCGCTAAGCTCCATTATAGGCTGCCCCGCGTAGTTTTTACCGCCCGCTAAGTCCTTGCTTATTCCGCCGCGCGCCGCGATCTGAGCGAAATCGCCCACGCTTACGTGCCCGCCGCTGCCGCTCTGTCCGCCCATCACGACGTTGCGTCCGAGCGTCGTCGAGCCCGCAAGCCCCACCTGAGAGACGATGAGGCAGTTTTGCCCAAGCTCGCAGTTGTGCCCGATCTGAACGAGATTGTCGATCTTGCTGCCGCGTTTAACGATCGTCGAGCCGAATACCGCGCGATCGATCGTCGTGCACGCGCCGATCTCGACCTCGTCTTGCAGTACGACGTTGCCGTTGTGATAAATTTTAACGTGCTCGCCCGTTTTGGTGTGCGCATAGCCGAAGCCGTCGCTTCCGATGACGGCGTTTGCGTGGATTATGCAGCGCTCGCCGATGATCGTGTCATTGTAGATGACGGCGTTTGCGTGGATCACGCAGCCGCTTCCGATATGCACGTCATCGCCGATATACGCGCCGCTTAAAATGACGCAATTCTCGCCGATCGTGGAATTTACGCCGATATGCACGCCCTGCTCGATCTGCGCGCTGGCGGCGATCTTTGCGGGCGCACCGCTGCGAATGAGCGGCTTAGCAAAATGCGCGCTTAAGATCGCAAAGGCTAGATGCGGATTTTCGCACTCCAGCGCTCGCACGCCGCTTGGGGCTACGGTGCCGCACTTTAGCAGCACGGCGGCTGCTTTGGTGGCGGATAAAAATTTCTCGTTTTTGTCGCTATCGCAGTAGCTTAGCTCGCTTTGCCTTGCGTTTTGAAGCGAATTTATCGCGGTAATCTCCGCGTCCGCTCCGCTAAGCTCTATATTTAAAATTTCGGCAATTTTGGATAATTTCATTTGCGCTCCTTTGATTAAATTTTATCGCCGCTTACATATCCAGCGCGACGCTGCCGCCGCGGACGACGTCGATCGGATTGTATTTTTTTATCGTCTTTAAAAATCCGTCGATGCGGTCTGCGTCGTCGCACGCCATGATGACGATCTTGCTGTCGTCGCTGTTTGCGATGCTGCCGTTGTAGGCTTTTAAAACCGCATCAAGCCCCGCTAAATTTTCGCCCAGCGCGATCTTTACCAAAACCATCTCCTTTTCGACGAATTTTGCATCATCGATGACCTTGTAGACGGGGATCAGCTTATGAAGCTGCTTAGTAATCTGCTCTATGACGCGCTCGTCGCCCGAAGTGACGATGCTAAGGCGCGATAGGCCGGTGTTTGGGATCGGCGCAACGGTGAGGCTGTCGATATTATAACCGCGCCCCGCAAAAAGCCCCGAGATTCGCGATAAAACGCCGTGTTCATCGGTAACGACGACCGAGATTACTCTTCTTATGCTATTCATCCTAAGACTCCTGCTCAAAAATCATATTATAAAGCGCGCCGCCTGCGGGTACCATCGGCCAGACGTTTTCGAAGCGATCGATCTTAGCCTCGATGACGCTTACCTTTTTACTCGCAAGAGCCTGCTTCAGCGCATCCTCAAATTCCGCTTTACTGCTAACGCTAAAGCCCACGCCGCCGAAGCCCTCGACAATTTTCACAAAATCAGGTTGCGAGCTAAGATCGGTCGATGAGAAACGCTGCCCGTAAAATAGGCTCTGCCACTGCCGCACCATGCCTAAGAAATTGTTGTTTAATACGATATTTACGACGTTTAAGCCGCTCGCGCTCGCAGTCATCAGCTCTTGGATATTCATCAAAATCGAGCCGTCGCCGCTAAAATTGATAACGGGTCTATCTCCCGCATAAGCCTTCGCGCCCAATGCTGCGGGCAGACCGTAGCCCATCGTGCCCTGCCCGCCGCTACTTAGCAGAGTGCGCGGCTTGCAAAACGGATAAAACTGCGCGACCCACATCTGGTGCTGCCCCACGTCCGTAGCGATGATAGCGTCCTCGCCCGCGATTTTTGCGGTGCTTTGGATAACCCACTGCGGCTTTAAAATTTCATCGCTGTCGTTAAATTTAAGCGGGTGAATTTCATCGTATTTGCGGATGAGCTCGCGCCACTGCTCGAAATTTGCAGCGCTGACCTCGCTTTTGATGCGCGGCAGCATCTCCTCTAGCACCGATTTCACGTCGCCCACGATCGGATAATCCGCGTTTATGATCTTTGAAATCGAGCTAGGATCGATATCGACGTGGATGATTTTTGCGTTTTTGCCGAATTCGCTAAGCTTACCCGTGACGCGATCGTCAAATCTCGCGCCCAAGCAGATTATCAGATCAGACTCGCTAAGCGCCATATTTGCGGCGTAGCTGCCGTGCATTCCGACCATGCCTAGATTTAGCTTATCATCGCTTCGCACGGCCCCTAGCGCCATAAGGGTTTCAACGACCGGGATCTGCGCAAACTCGCTAAGCTCGCGCACCAGCTCGCTTGCGCCCGCGCTGATGACGCCGCCTCCGATGTAGAGGATAGGCTTTTTGCAGTTTGCGATTAACTCGACGGCTTTTTTGATCTGTTTAGAATTGCCCCTATAATTCGGCTTGTAAGTCTGCATCTTGATTTCGTTAGGATATTCAAAAACGCCTAGCTTTGCCGTCACATCCTTCGGCACATCGACATGCACGGGCCCCGGTCTGCCGCTGCGAGCGATATAAAAGGCTTCTTTTAAAATTCTAGGCAGCTCTTCGATCGTCTTAACTAGATAGTTATGCTTGACGCAGGGGCGTGAAATTCCGATCGCATCGATCTCCTGAAAGGCGTCGGTACCGATAAGCGAGGTCGCCACCTGCCCGCTAATAAGCACGATCGGGATGCTATCGCTATACGCCGTAGCAAGCCCCGTAAGCGCGTTCGTAAAACCAGGTCCGCTCGTGACGACGGCCACGCCAACCTTGCCGCTAGCGCGCGCGTATCCGTCCGCAGCCATCGCCGCAGCCTGCTCGTGGCGCACCAAAATGTGTCTGAAGTATTTTTGTTTGTAAATTTCATCATAAATGTTTAGCGCCGCGCCGCCCGGGTAGCCGAAAACCACCTCGACCCCCTCCTGCCGTAACGCCTCCACGATCATCTGCGATCCGCTAATTTCTTTCATACGCCCATCCTGTTTCGTTGGAATAATTTTGTGATTATATTATTTTGTAAATTAAATTTCACGAATTTTAGGCGCTAAATCGGGTCGAATTTCAAATTTAATAGCGGCGCAGACGGGGCAAAATTTCAGAATTTAGCGAGAGCGGGAAAGGCAAATTTAAAATTTAGCCATAAATTTAAAACGGACGGGATTTTCATATTTAAAATTTTAAGGCGCGAGGTTTTATCGCGATAAAACACGACGCATCGGTTTTAACGCAGAATTTTAGTTTGAAATTTTGCCGCGCTAGATTTGGATTTAATTCACAAAATTTTTTAAAATTTTATCGTAGCGCGAAGCAATACCTGCGTAAATTTTAAATTCCATCGCTACGAAATTTTAAAATTTAGCCGTAAATTTAGGACGGGCGGAATCTCGATTATAAAATTCTAAAATTCCGCCCACGTAAAATTAAATTTTAAAACCCTCTATCTACCTGCACGCCTACGCCCACGCTAGCGCAGTTGCCGCTTTGCGGATCGCAGTCGCCGAAGCTTGTGACGCTACTGGATCTTTTTGAGCGGATCGTTCCCATATGCATAGGCACCGGCATGTTACGGCGCGAGCTTCCGCCAATCTCGCTATCGCTCATACTGCCAGAACTTCTCCTGCGAGAATAATCATCACTCGGAGGTGGCGGTGGCGGAGGAGGCGGTTTTATACCTCCGTGCGGAGGTGGTGGCATGCCGCCAGGAGGTGGGGGAGGAGGCGGCATCATGCCGCCGTGCCTACCATATCCTCGCGGAGGAGGTGGCGGCAAAGTGCCGGTCTCGGTGATCGTGATGCCATTGCCGTAATTTTCCACGCGTTTGTAAGTAGAGCCTCCGTAAACCGTGCGGGTTCGGGTCTTTTCGACCACGACTATATCGCGATCAGGCTGCACCGGCTGCTGCACGTTAGCTCTAGGCAATATTTCAAAGCTCTTCTGCAATTTGGCGGTATCGTAACTTGCAAAGCCGTTGATGCCCTTTAGCTCATCTGCACTTGAAATTTCGCGCTTTTGGCGGTATTGCATAAGCATATCCGCCCTACCCGCATCAAGTCCGCCGATCGTCATCAGCTCGTAGCGACTAGCTTCGTTTATGTTGATTTTCGCCGCGGCGAGGCTCACTAAAAGAGCCAAAATCACTAAATTTTTCATGTGTGCTCCTTTGTTGGAAGTTACCAAATTCTAAACCCTCACGATAAATCTTTGATTAACACGCAAGCAAAATTTTGCTACAATTGCCTATCTTATTTCAAAAGGATCAACCGATGAACGGAATTTTGCTCCTATGCGACGAACCTGCCGCCTACCAATCCGAGCTAAAAAAACTAGATAAAATTTTATCCATGAGCTTCCACAACGTTTTGCAACTTTGCATCGCTGGCGACAATGCCCTTTTTAGCAGGAGCGAACTTGAAAAAGCGCTCGCGGATGGGCAGGATGAGCGCGTGCGAAAGGCGGCGATAGAGCGCTTTACACAGATTTTAGAGCAGTGCAATTTTGTACTGGTTCACGGCGTAGCGGGAGCCGATCTGCGCGAGCTAAATTTACAAATCGCAAAGGATCTAAATATCCCCGTTTGCGGATTTTATCCTAACGAAATTGCCGCGCGCATCGGCACGCACTCGATCACCGCAGCAAAAGCGGTAAGCTTTGCCAGCATATATGAGGATAAAATTTCATTTTCCGTGCTAAGATCTGCACAAGAGGGTGCAAATTCTAAAAAATCGGAGCTTTGCGATAAAAATTCCGCCTGCGAAAGTGATGCAAAATTTCACGACGAAAATTCTGCGTGCCAAAGCGGCGCGATAGAGCTTGATAAAGTCGTTGCCGACAAAAGCTACTTCACGGACGCTGCAAACTCCACGCGCTGTGAAATTCTAACTCCGTTGAAATTTGAAAGCAAGCTCTACGCAAAGGCTCGCGCGAACGTTAAAACCGTCGTGCTTCCAGAAAGCGATGACGAGAGAATTCTGCGTGCGGCTGCGATTATAAAGCAAAGCGGCGCTGCAAATTTGATCCTTTTAGGGCGGCAAGACGAAGTGCAAAAAAGCGCAAGCAAGCTAGGTCTCGATCTAGCTGGCGTTAAAATTTTAGATCCGCAGACGGATGCGAGCTTAGAAAAATTTGCGCACGATCTATATGAGCTTCGCAAGGCAAAGGGCATGAGCGAGGCACAGGCGCGCGATTTAGTACGCGATCGCACCTATTTCGGCACGATGCTTGTGTATGAAGGGCTAGCCGATGCGATGGTAAGCGGTGCCGGCACGACTACTGCGGAGACGATTCGCCCCGCGCTTCAGATCATCAAAACAAAGACGGGCATCGCTACCGTTAGCGGCGCATTTATAATGTGCCTGGATACGCAGGCTATGCTTTTTGCCGACTGCGCCGTAGCGCCGAGCCCGAGCGCGGAGTATCTGGCGGGTATTGCGATCTCAAGCGCCGCGACCGCAAAGGCGTTTGGGCTTGAGCCGCGCGTGGCGATGCTAAGCTACTCCAGCGGCGATAGCGGCAGCGG
>CAUUQJ010000082.1:0-6210 GCA_963547085.1 uncultured Campylobacter sp.
ATTTTAAAATTTATCAGCGTTATAAAAGGCGTTTTTGAGTAATATCGCGCATCGAAATTTTAAGGAATTGCTAAAAATGGACGAAAAGAGCCGAGCTAAATTTGAAAACTGCGTGTCGCAGATGCTTGAAATTTTAGGCGAGGATCCGAAGCGCGACGGGCTTACAAAGACGCCGGGGCGCGTGGCTAAAGCCTATGAGTTTCTAACTAGCGGCTACGAGCTGGATCCAAAAGAAATTTTAAACGACGCGCTGTTTGAGAGCAGTAACAATGAGATGGTTTTGATAAAAGATATAGAATTTTATAGCCTCTGCGAGCACCATTTGCTGCCTATCATCGGGCGCGCGCATGTCGCGTATATCCCGAATAAGAAGGTCGTAGGGCTTAGCAAAATTCCGCGTATGGTAAATATTTTTGCGCGCAGGCTGCAGATCCAAGAGCAGCTTACCGAGCAGATCGCAAGCGCAATCCAAGAGGTAATCCATCCGCTCGGCGTGGGCGTGGTGCTGCAGGCGCGGCACATGTGCATGGAGATGCGCGGCGTGCAAAAGATCAACTCGACCACGACTACGTCGGCACTGCGGGGGCTTTTTATCAGCCGAAACGACACGCGCAAGGAATTTTTCGATCTAATAAATTCTCCGAAAACTTTTGGTTTTTAAAACGGTAAGCGTTAAAGAAAAATTTAGCAATTATGTTATATTATCGTGCGAAATTGATAAAAGAGCGAAATTGTCTGATTAAATTTCAGGCAAATTTTAGAAAGGAATTTTATGCAGCGCGTTTATTTGGATAATAACGCCACTACGATGGTCGATCCCGAAGTTTTTGAGGAGATGAAGCCGTTTTTTTGCGATAAATACGGCAATCCAAACTCCCTTCACAGCTTCGGTAGCGAGACTCACCCCGCGCTAAGAACTGCGATGGATAGGCTCTATGCGGGACTCGGCGCTGCGGATGCGGACGATATAGTCATCACGAGCTGTGCGACCGAGAGCAATAACTGGGTTTTAAAAGGAATTTACTACGATAAAATTCTAACCGGCGAGAAGGATAATATCGTCATAAGCTCCGTCGAACACCCTGCGATTAGCGCGACCTGTGCTTTTTTAGAAAAAATTTGCGGCGTAAAGATCACTCGCCTGGGCGTCGATAAAGACGGACTAATCGATCTTGACGAGCTTAGCGAAAAGATCGACGACAAAACTGCGCTTGTTAGCGTGATGTGGGCAAATAACGAAACCGGCACGATCTTCCCCGTAAAAAAAATCGCACAAATCGCACACGAGCATGGCGCGCTATATCATGCCGACGCGGTGCAAGCGATAGGTAAGATAAAGGTGAACGTGCGCGATGCGGACGTGGATTTTTTAAGCCTTTCCGGGCATAAATTTCACGCTCCAAAGGGCGTCGGCGCGCTCTATATCAAAGATAGCAAGCCGCTTACGAGCCTGCTTCATGGCGGCGAGCAGATGGGTGGGCGCCGCAGCGGCACGCTAAACGTAGCGGGCATCGTGGGGCTCGGCAAAGCCTTGGAGCTAGCGAATAAATTTATGGATTTTGAGCGCACGCAAGTAAGTAGACTGCGTGATAAGCTGGAAGATGCGCTTTTGCAAATTTCAAACGTAAGCGTCGTAGGCGACCGCAGTATTCGCGTGCCAAATACCATTCTTGCCTCGATCCAAGGCGTCGAGGGAGAGGCGATGCTGTGGGATCTGAATAAAGCGGGTATCGCCGCTTCTACCGGCTCTGCGTGTGCGAGCGAGGCGCTTGAGAATAACCCGATAATGGAAGCGATCGGAGCGGATAAGGAGCTGGCGCATACGGCGCTAAGGCTTTCGCTATCGCGCTTTACGACGGAGGCGGAGATCGATTACGCGATCGAGCATATAAGTAAAGCTATCGCCCGTCTGCGCGGGATTTCAAGCACGTTTGCTTACGCGCCGCAAGGTTATGAGAAAAATAAAGGATAAAAAATGGCAAAAAACAGTTTGATAAACGGCTCGATCTGGGAGCAATACTCGCAAAAAGTGCAGGAGCGTATGAATAATCCTCGCTATATGGGCGAGATCACCGAGGAGGAAGCAAAGGCTAGAGGCGGCAAGCTAGTGGTCGCGGACTTCGGCGCCGAGAGCTGCGGCGATGCGGTGCGGCTGTATTGGTTGATCGATCCTAAAACCGATAGAATTTTAGACGCTAAATTTAAAAGCTTCGGCTGCGGCACGGCGATTGCGAGTTCGGACACGATGGCTGAACTTTGTATCGGAAAGACCGTCGATCAGGCGGTAAAGATTACAAATTTAGACGTAGAGCACGCGATGCGCGATACCCCAGATGAGCCCGCCGTGCCACCGCAAAAGATGCACTGCTCGGTCATGGCATACGATGTCATCAAGCAGGCTGCGGCGAATTACAAGGGCGTCGATCCCGCGCATTTCGAGGATGAGATCATCGTGTGCGACTGCGCGCGCGTGAGCCTTGGCACGATCAAAGAGGTGATCCGCCTAAACGACCTTCACACGGTCGAGGAGATCACGCAATACACTAAAGCGGGTGCGTTTTGCAAATCCTGCGTGCGCCCAGGCGGACACGAGGAGAAGGATTATTATCTGGTCGATATTTTAAAGCAAACTAGAGAAGAGATGGAGAGAGAGAGGCTTCAAGCTCAAGCCAACACGAGTGCCGCTACTAGCGCGAAAGCAGGGGCTGAGATGAGCTTTGAGCAGCTAAATTTGATCGGTAAATTTAAAGCGGTCGAAGGAGTGCTTGACGAGGATATCCGCCCGATGCTTCAGATGGACGGCGGTAATCTCGACGTCATCGACATCAGGCCCGCAGACGACGGCAAAACCGATATCTACATCCGCTACTTAGGCGCTTGTAGCGGCTGCGCCAGCGGTGCGAGCGGCACATTATATGCGATCGAAAATGTTTTGCAAGAAAACCTTAGCCCAAACATCCGCGTAATGCCGATCTAGGCTTATCGGTCGCTACGTTTCATCTTGGCTTGGTCTTTACGAAATTTTAAGAGCTTGGCTTCTGTATAATTTATGCAGTGCTAAATTTTGCCCTTTAGCTAAATTCGCAATTAGACGCTAAATCTGCGTAGAATTTCGCCGTTTACTTTTAAGAATATCGCAAATTTTGCTAAAGTTTTCTAGCATGAAATTTATCCGTAAAATTTTGTCTATAAAATTTAATTAAAAGAGCTTCTTATTTCGCTCGTGTAAGTTTTTTATGAGATTTCGTTTGTAAATTGGACATAGAATTTTCTCCGCGAATTTCATCTTTTCATAAATTTCGATGAAAATGCGCCATAAGTCGCAGAATTTTAGCTGGCTATAATTTCTTTTTATTATAATTGCGCCTTATTTCAACTAAAAGGGGAGCAAATGAAAGTATTTGTTTTGGCGGCTCTGCTACTTGGTTTTCTATCTGCAAATTCTTTGGATCAGATCAAAAAAGATAGGCTCGTTCGCATCGGTGTATATAACGATCAGCCGCCGTTTAGTGCGCTCGTAGACGGCAAATACAGGGGATTTGAGATTGCTCTTGGCGAAAAGCTCGGCAAGGAGATTTTCGGCGATAATCCTGGCAAGGTAAAATTTATCCCGATCACGGCTTCAAGACGCATTAGCGCTTTACAGCGTAATGAAGCGGATATGGTGATTGCGACCTTTACTCCTACGCCCACGCGAGCGAAAAAAGTAGATTTTTCGGAGCCTTATTTTAAGGTGCAGGTAGGCGTGCTAGCCAAAAAAGACGAAAATATCACGAGCTTCGATCAACTCCGCAAAAAGAGGATTTTCGTCATCAAACACTCTCCTATTCACAATTTCTTACGCAAAGCGGGCTTTAGAAAGAATTTGAATTTCTGCGCCAGTTCGGCTAAATGTTACCGCGCTTTTAAAAGGGCGAAAAACGCCGTGCATGTCGATGATAATCTAATCCTGCACGCATACGCGATCATCGATAATAAAACGCAGGTTGCTTTGGATGGTCTAGGTAAGCAAACTTACAACGCAATCGCCGTGCAGAAGGGCAATAATGCGCTGCTAGAGCTAATCAATACATCTTTGGCAGGACTAAAAAAAGATGGATTTTTGGATAAGACTTTTGATGATACGCTCGGGATTTTTTATCATGGCACGATCGATAAGAAGGAATTCCTAGTTGAATAAAATTTCGTGCAGAATTTAATTCGTGCGTTTGACTTCCGCGCAAAATTCAGTTCATTGTAATGATGGAGCGAGAAAAATACGTTGCGGGCTTAATTTGCTTTTAGAATTCGGTCTTGATTTTGCTTACCTCTCCTAAAGCGCAAATTTTATCGGGATTTGTGAGGCTATTTAAAACGCACGCACCACTAGCGCGAAATTCCATTTTCGGAAATAAAATTTTTAAGCGATTTGGTTGCATTTAAAATTTACGCAACTTTTATAGAGCTCGTTTGAATTTTACGTTCCGTAAAATCCGCGCTAACTTATAAAATTCTATTTTTAGCTCTAAATACTTGCTTTTCCGCTACAACTTTATGATTTAAATTTCAAAAATCCTCTAAAAGAAGTTAAACTCCCAAGCGCTATTATCGCCTCAGTATGGAGAATTTAAAATTTACGCCCTACATCAAAGGCAAATTTTATGCAAAGTAGGCGCTAAATGAGCAGGCAGCAAATAATTTAAAATTTAGCGGCGCCTGTCATCGGATGCCGGGAAGCTGCATATTACAAAGACGCGGCGAATACAAAAAATGGTCGTAAAATTTTACCTCAAGAGCCAATCTCGATTTATTTTACTAGCTCGTAATTATACTCTTTCGTGCCGTCGAGTAGATTTGTGACGTCATATCCTCGCTCGTTTAGGGCTTTGGCGAGCTTGGCGCTGCGGTTACCGCTGTAACAATGTGTGATCATCTTTTTGTCTTTATTGGCCTCAAGCACGTCCTTGTAATTTTCTAAAGGCTCGCCGTCAGGAATATTTATCGCGCCTTTCATATGCCCTGCGTCGTAGTCCTGCTTCTGCCTAGCGTCGATAATCAGCACGTTCGGATCGTTTGCTATTTTCAAAAACCCCTCCGCGTTTATGCTGCCGACCTTATACAGCTCGTAGCCGTACTGCTTCACGCCGGGCGCATTCATAAGCACAGTGAAGCCTTTTTGTTTAAGCAGATCAAGCGCTTTGCCGCTGCGATTGCCCGTATTGCAATAAAGCACGACGTTTTTATCCTTGTAGGCGTTTATCTCATCCAGCCTGCTTTCCAGCTCTCCAAGCGGGATATTAATCGCGTGCTTTATGTGGCCTGCGGCGTACTCATCTGCAGTTCTAACGTCAATGACTAGATAATTTTCTTTTGCTCTATTGTCCTCCTCTATCGCTGATAGTGCTGCGCCGCTTATGGCGTAGCCGTTAGGTTGTTGCGTCTCGGCGCCGCAAGTCGCAAAAGATCCCAATGCTGCCAGCAAAACCGCGCTTTTTAAAATTTTGTGAGAAATAAATTTCATATGTTTCCTTTGAATTTTAGCTTTTAAAGCGGGAGATTATATCAAAATTTTATCTAAATAGTGTGAATTTGCGCCGTTAGCAGATGCGAGCGATCAAGTAGGGGTCCGATTGCAAAACCCGAATAGCGATAAAATTTAATAAGGTCGGACTTGCGTCCGACCGGTATCAGAAAGGAGGGATCAAAATATATAGACCGCCACGATAAACGCTCTTAGGCAAAAGCCGCCCACAAGCACGCCGTATTCGTTATAAACACAGCTTTTTACCTCCTCGTCGCCGTGCGCACTACGCTCGCTCGTAACGCTGCTCGCTGTCTTAGCCTGCGAAGTCTGCGCTTGAACTATAAAATTTTAACCTCTAGCTCGAGCGCGATGCCGAAGCGATGCAAAACCCGCTCGCGAGCGAGATCTATCAGGCTCATCACATCCTCAAAGCTCGCGCCGCCGAAATTTATGATGAAATTGGCGTGCTGCTCGCTAAATTTAGCCCCGCCGATCACGTGACCTTTAAGCCCCGCCGCTTCGATCAGCCTGCCCGCGGCGTCATTCGGCGGGTTTTTAAAGCAGCTTCCAAAGCTTGCCCCCTTTGGCTGGTTGGCGCGTTTGGCGGTGAAATCCGCGGCGAGCGAGATATCAAAGCCGCGCGAAATTTTAAACTCGGCGCCCAAAATCGGCTCCTCGATCCCGCTTCTTCGGTAGCCGAAGCTTAT
>CAUUQJ010000083.1:0-6199 GCA_963547085.1 uncultured Campylobacter sp.
CGTTAAAATAGCAGAATTTCATCGCATGAGCAAGCGCGGCGAGACGAGCAAATTTAATCAAAATCTCAGGCTACACGGAGCCGCAAAGACGCGAATGACGAGCTTTAAATTTAGCCACTCCGCCAAGCTCAGATATAGTGAAGATTTTAAATTTAGCCGCGCTATTGAATATGAGCTCAGCCAAACGGCGCATCTTAAAAGCACGCCGAAAGGGCGCGCGCCATACGCCCCCAAATCGCGTTGCAATGAGGCGCACTGTGAAAATACACTGCCGAAGCATACGCAACGAACCAAAAAAAATCCTCCTAAACGGTGCGAGCTGCGAGCTATAAAAATTTTACCGCAGCGGCGCGCGGAAAGCACCGTAAAATTCCGCTATAAAGACAGATGCGGCGCGCAGCAGGCTGTAAATTTCATAAATTTAGCAGAGCAAAGCTTGGGCTACGAGTTTAAATTTAGCCGCCCGATGAACCAAGTAGCCGCTCAGGCATTCACGACAAGGCGTTGCGATGAATTTTAAATTTAACGACGCCGCAAGCTATAAATTTAATCAAACGACGCGTCATATGGCGGTACCAAAACACCGCATATGGCGCTTCGCAGAAATTTCGTCGCGACGGCGCGCGTGGCAAACCGCGGAAATTGCACTGCAGCGATATGTGCGGCAAAAGATAGGAATTTCATCGCAGCAATACGCACGACGAAGCATGCGACAAGCTGCGGAAATTTTACCGAGACAGTACGCACAGCAAGCGACGAGAATTCCACAAAATTGCAGTTTACCGCGCGTCACAAAAATTCTATTGCTTCGGCATATGCACGGCGCCGAGATCGCCTCCGCTCAGACCATGAAAGCTCTATTGCTTCGGCATACACCGCAAGGCGAAATATCGCGCGCAGAAAACCGCAAAAACTCCGCTGCGATGCGGCGAGCGGAAAGCCGTAGAAATTTTATCGAGATCTCGCGCATGATGAACCGTCAAATCCCTGCCAAGAACAACAAAACCCTCGCCAAAAGCCGCGAAATCTCAGCCGAAAGAGGCGCCGTGCGATGAAGCAAGTAAATCCGCTAAGGCGCAAAATTAAGCAGATCGGCATCGCGCTGTGCTTCTCAAGCTTCGGCGCGCTATGTATGATAGGCAACCTGCTCTTCCTCCCCGTAGCGTTGCTGAGGCTAAACCGCATAGGGGTCGTGCGAAATTTCGTACGCGATTTTATAATGATCTCGTGGCGCATATTTTTGCTGCTCGCGCGACTTTACGGCAGCATCGGCGTAAGCTGGCGCTGCAAGCTCCCGCCCGGCAGCACTCTCATCATCGCAAACCACCCTAGCCTGCTTGACGTGGTGATCTTTTTAGCTCACGTGCGGCGCGCAAACTGCGTAGTCAAGGAAAGTCTGTGCAAAAATCCTTTCCTCTCCGCCGCCATCGCAGCCGCGGGCTACATCCCAAACACCGGCTCGGAAGCGATGATAGATGCGTGTCGCAGCGCCCTTGAGCGAGGAGAAAGCCTGATCATCTTCCCCGAGGGTACGCGCACCGCGGATCGCATCGCCATGCACAAAGCGGCGTTTTACATCGCGATAAATTTCGCAAAAAATATGAATTGCGTCGCGATAAAAATGGATCCTAAAAGCCTAAAAAAAGGACAAGTATGGTACGATACGCCCGAGGTTCGGATGAAATACGACCTCTACGAGCTGTGCGCGCTGGATCTAACGGGCTTTGAGTCAGATCGCCCAAACCCGATCCGAGTGCGCAAACTCTATGAAAAAATATCAAATCTATATGAAAAGGAGAATCTGTGAACGAAGAAATTTTGGAACTTAAGGAGCTGATCATTTCGGGGCTAAACCTCGAAGACGTCGCGCCAGGCGACATAAATGACGATGAGCCGCTTTTTGGCGACGGGCTCGGGCTAGATTCGGTCGATGCGCTGGAGCTCGGGCTTTTGGTGCAGAAAAAATACGGCATCGTGCTTAACTCAAAAACCCAAAATTTAAAGCAAATTTTCTCATCCGTTGCGTCTTTGGCGCAATACATCGCCGAAAATAGGAGTAAAAATGAGTAAAGATGAAATTTTTGAAATTTTAAAAAAGGCGCTTGTGGAGCTTTTCGAGATCGACGAGAGCAAGGTCGTGCCTGAGGCTAAAATTTACGAGGATCTGCAGATCGACAGCATCGACGCGATCGATCTGGTCGATTACGTCAAGAAAAACACGGGCTATAAGCTGATGCCCGATGATTTTAAAAACATCCAAACCCTTGGCGACATCGTGGATGCCGTAGCAGCGAAGCTCAATCAAGGCGCGAGCGGGGAGACTACGGATGGCGAGAGTTAAATTTAGCCGTGAGGCGCGGCAAGATCGCGCGTGCAGCGGCTCGGTAGTTTACTTTGCGGCGGCACAGAGGCGGCGATTGACTTGATAGATAAAACATACGGCAGCGTTTATTTGACGACGCATGTTGAATTGATAACGTGCGGCGAATATTATCAAAGGTACGCGACGAGCGGCGAACGTTTTATTGAAAGAGCGTGGAGCGAGCGGCTTTTGCAGGCTTAGCAGTTAAGCGGCACGGCACAAAGCCTGCTTGCCTGCCGCTTTAAGCTAGTATGTAAAGCGCTTTGCGGATCAAAATTTTAAAATTTAAATCCGCGAGCTCGGGCGAAATTTTGAAATTTTAAAAGACGTTGTTTCTTTTTCGGTCGCTGTTTTCATAAAATTTCAAAAATTTTAAAATTTCGGCTAAATTTAATTTAGCGGATTTGATTGCAAGTGCGGCGCTGCGAGTTAAATTAAGGCGTAGCTAGATTTTAAGATGTGGGTTGAAATTTTGAAAGGGGGAGGCGCGGCTGAATTAAAATTTTAAAAGCGCGGCGCCTAAAATTTGAACGCCGAAGCTAAATTTAAAATATCGAAGCGTAGTAATAATCGCGCCGATCGCGCCCGCGGCAAGAGCCTAGCCGCCGTAACAAAAACCAAAACTACCGCAGCAAAGCCTAGCCGGCCGCGGTAAAACAAAATTGCCGCGGTAAAAACCAAGCCCTCGCGGCTAAATTTAAGGATTACAAAGATTGCGACGAACGATATTTTTAAAAACAGCTACCATAATTTTAAGCGTGTTTTACCCTTTCGGCCTCTATTTTTTGCACGGCGGCGCACGGGTCTGCTTGCTCGCGGCGATGAGCGCGCTATGGGGAGCGCGAGCTGTTTTTGAAAGTAAAGATCGCACTATTAAGGGCGCGAGCGCGGCATTTTTTGCGCTGTGCGCCCTTTTTGGCAGTGGAACGCTTGCGTATCTGTATCCTCTCATAATAAATTTCTCGCTCGCGGCGCTTTTCGCGCTCAGCCTAAGATCGACGCCTGCGATCACGCGCCTAGCGCTTTTGAAGCAGCCAGGTCTCAACGAGCACGGCCGCGCCTACACGCGCAAGCTAACCGAGGTTTGGCTCGGATTTTTCGTGCTAAACGGCCTACTTAGCGCGGCGCTACTGCTACCGCGAGATAAAATTTATTGGAGCGTTTATTGCAGCGCGATCTCATACGTCCTCATCGGCGCGTTGATCGGCGGCGAGATGATTTTTAGGAAATTTTATGTTAAAAAATTTGATTAATTCTTTAAAGCCCTATGAGTGCGAAATCCTTGCTGCTGCGGCTCTTGCGCGCGATTTGGCAAAAACGGAGTGTAAACAAAGCAAAGCGGCAAGCTTAAAAGGCGCGGGCAAACCCCAAAGCAGCGCGGCAAGCGCAAATTTAAAAGGCGCAGAAAATTCTAACAGAAGCGCAAATTTCAATGACGCGGAAAATTCTATCGGCGGCGCAGATACCGCGCGTATCCTGCAACTAGCGCAGACGCAAGAGCAAAAAAGCACGCCGATGATCGAAATTTACGGCGAAGACGCGGCAGAGTTTATCGCGTTTTTTTTCGGTGCGATGATTGCGGGCTTTGCGCCCGTGCTGCTGCGAGAGCCAAAATTTAGCGGCGAATTTCATCTAGGCGGCGACGCGAAAATTCCAAATCTCGCCACAGCGCAAGGTTTATCCGAATTCAGCCCTCATGATTTAGAAAACATTTCCTCTCACGATACTGAAAAATCTGCGTCTAAAATTTCATCTAAAAACGCGTTGCGAAATCACGCGCCCTGCGAGCAAGAGGCTGTCTCTTTGCACCTGCTGCGCGCCGATCAAAAATTTTATATTAAAACTTCAGGCTCCACGGGCGAGGCGAAAAATATCGAAAAAAGCCTGCGTGATATGGTTTTGGAGGCGGAATTTTTGATAGAAAGATTCAGCCTTTGCGCAAGCGATCGATTTTTATCGGGCGTCTCGCACCAAAATATGTTTGGGCTCACATTTAGCATCTTCGTGCCGCTGCTTTGCGGCTCGCGCACGCAAAAAGGCGGTCTAAACTACCCTGAAATCATCCTTGCAGCTGATCTTGCGGGCGCCGTGCTGATCAGCTCGCCCACGGTGCTCGGCGCGCTATGTGAGCACGCAGATGCTGCAAACATAGCGCCTTTGAGCACCATTTTTAGCGCGGGTGCGCCGCTAAGTCCTGCGATCCGAGATAGGTTGCGCGCGCTTAGCAATGCCCGCATCGTCGATATTTACGGCTCCAGCGAGACGGGCGTGATCGCCTGCAACGAGGGCGCGGGACTTAAGAAATTTGCTCCCGTAAGCGTGCAGATCCGCACGGATATTGATAGCTGCGGCGCGGCAAAACGCAAGGGCGAGCTCTTTGATCCTGCGGCAAGCTCTTGCGACGAAAATTCTGCGACAAAGCAGCTCTCCGACCAATTTTCGCAAACGGGCGAGTTTACGATCAGCTCGCCTTGGTGCGAGCGCTTCGAAAGCCGCGATTTCGGCTATGTATGCGCAGACGAGATCACCCTTTTGGGGCGCGGCGACCGTACCGTGAAAATCAACGAAAACCGCGTGAGCCTCGATCTGCTCGAAGCCAAACTCCGCTCGCACGAATTTATCGGCGAATGCAGGATCGATCTGCACCCGCAGCGCGACCGCGCCGTAGCTCTTATCAAGCTTAGCGAGCGCGGCGAGCAGGCGTTTCGCGCAGGCGGCAAAAAGGGCGTCACGGACGAGCTAAAGGCCTTTTTGAAGCCCGAATTCGGCGCGATTTTGCGCTACTTCAAAATCGCGAGCAAGCTGCCTTTTAACGAGCAGGGAAAGCTAAGCAAAAAGGACTTTTTAAGCGCCCTGCAGCGCTACGAGGTACCGGTTTTCGAGCAAAGCGCGGAGAATGAGTTTCGCGCGAAGGTGCGTGCAAGCGACTTTTATTTCGACGGACACTTTGCGCGATTTCCGCTGGTGCCCGCGTTTATGCAGCTTCGCTTCGTATTGATCTGCGCAAAAGCCCTCGGCTACGAGCTGGACGGCACGCAAAAGATAGAAAATTTAAAATTTAAAAATTTCATCCGCCCGGGCGATGAAATTTCGATCAAAATCACCGAGGCAAGCGGCAAGCTCCGCTTTGAAATTTCAAACGACAAGGTTTGCGCCAGTGGAAGAATCTGCCTTTAAGCCCGCGTTTTTACTGCCCTACTTCAATCATCCCGCGCGTATCGCCGAGCTCGTAAGCGCCCTAGCGCCCATTGCGCCCGTGCTGATCGTGGACGACGGCAGCGACGAGGCGAGCAAAAGCGCGCTAAATGGGCTTGCGGCTCAAATTTACGCCCGCGCGCAAAACGGCGGCAAAGGCGCTGCCGTGTGCGACGGGCTGGCGTGGGCGAAGGAGCTTGGATTTACGCATGCCTTTCAGATCGATGCGGACTTTCAACACGACGTAAGCAGATGCGAGGAGTTTTTGGCGCTTGCGGCGCAGCGGCCTTCCGCGCTGATCTGCGCCGCTCCCGTGTATGACGAAAGCGCGCCCAAATCCCGCCTGCACGGACGTAAGATAATGAATTTTTGGTGCGTGGTAAATACCCTTTCACGCCGCATAAAAGACGCGATGTGCGGCTTCAGAATCTACCCGCTAGAGGGGATCGTGCCGCTTCTGTCCCGCACTAAGAGCCGTAGGATGGGCTTTGATGCCGAAATTTTAATCCTAGCCGCGCGGGCTGGGCTAGAGATAAAATGGCTCGATCTGGCGGTGCGCTACGAAGCAGGCGGAGTGAGCCACTTCGCGCCGTTTCGGGATAATTTCGGAATTTCGCTGATGCACGCGAGGCTATTTTGCGG
>CAUUQJ010000084.1:0-6137 GCA_963547085.1 uncultured Campylobacter sp.
TAAAGGATGAAAATCGTCACGAAAAGCGTCGAGAGCTTCGATACGATCTTATTCATGATCTGCGCCACGTCCTCATCTGCGATCACCGACATCGCAAACCACACAAGGGTGAAAAACAGCGGAAAGACGATGTTAAAATTTAGCGAGTTATCAAGCTTTTCCGCGCCCGTCACCGCGATGATCGCAAACACCGCCGCAAAGGGGATCACAAATAGCGCGAAGGTCATCGCTGATTTTATCGCCTTAAAAAAGCTATACGCAAGCAGGGGCGAGCCCAAAGCGAGCAAAAAGATCGTGAGCACGTAGTTTGCTTTGGCAAAATCGTATAGATTAAACAGCGCAAATACCGATGCTGCTGCAAGTAGCGGCACGCTTAGCTTAAACAGCACCCCATATTTGGCGTAAGCGCGCGATACGACGGCATCAAGCCTGCTAAATTTGACGTTTAAGCTTTGCGCTCTGATGAAAAACAAAATGACGAATTTGACGATTACGTTTGGGTTCATACGCACCTTTCCGTTTAAATTTATGAAATTTTATCCACTCTAAATTTGCGAAATTTTATCCACGGAGCCTGTCCGTAGAATTAGGCTTTGCCGACGGCTTATGCGGCCTGCGTTAAAATTTCATCGCGCTCTCGTTGCGTTACTATCTTGCCGCCTCTCGGGCTCTGTCTTTTGGCTACGTGAGGCAGAACTGCGCGCTTTGGCTTGCATAGCGTCTTGCCAGCAAGCCTTTTCGGGTTGCGACGTGCTACGGCGGCGCCCATTCGGCTCGGCGCGCGATACTTTGCTTGCGGTATCTGTACCCGCGCATGAGAGCTTAGCGCCGCTAAAATTTTATCGGCTCTTAGCTCTATGCGATACGTCCTGCGCACCGCGATAGAATTTTGTGCGACGCAAGGGCCTACCGAGCTCGGCTTTGCGCCGCATTGTGGCAAAATTTTAAAATTTGCGCCGCAAAGCGCCTATCTCGCTTACTAGGATGCGGCGCGAATGATTAAAATTTAACCGCACCATTGCCGAGCCGTTTTAAAGCTCAAACGAATTTTTGAGCCACTACGATACGTGAAATTCCAAAAAGCGCGCCTTAGCGATCAAGCTCATTTGCGCTTGCTTGTGAGCCATGCAAAAAGCGGCGCACTTGCGCCCTTCGCCGCGCCCATGCAAAAGCAACGCGTCCCTTGCCGCTCAAAGTCCATTTCCGCTCGCTCGCACCGCCCGCCAAGTCGAGGCTAAGAAGCGCGCCGCCTCACATCCAATCTAAAATTTGCGTAATCTCCGTAGCGTGAAAAATTTTAAGCCCCTGCGCGTTTTGCGGCTTCATCGGGACGATCGCGTTTTTAAATTTCTGCATCGCGGCTTCCTTCAGGCGCGCATCGAGGTTGAAGATCTCTCTGATCTCGCCGTTTAGGCTCACCTCGCCGATGAAGACGCTTTCTTTGCTGATCGGGCGGTTTTTGAAGCTGCTTACGATCGCCGCGACGACGGCTAGATCGCACGCCGTTTCGGTGATCTTTACGCCGCCGCTTACGTTTACGAAGACGTCGTATCCGCCAAGCCCGATCTCAAGCTTGCGATCGAGCAGCGCTAGAAGCATATCCAGGCGGTTTTTATCAAAGCCCGTAGCGCTGCGCTTCGGATAGCCGCTCTCGCACACGAGCGCTTGGATCTCCACGACGAGCGCGCGCGTGCCCTCCATCGTGATCGTGATCGCTGAGCCGCTTACCGCCTTGCCGCGGGTGAAAAATTTACTCGCGACGTCCTTTGCGCTTACAAGCCCGTGCGGCCCCATCTCAAAAATCCCCACCTCGCTCGTAGCCCCGAAGCGGTTCTTAAAACCGCGTAAAATTCTAAGCTGCTTGCTCGTATCGCCCTCGAAATACAGCACCACGTCCACCATATGCTCTAGTATGCGCGGGCCTGCGATCGAGCCTTCTTTGGTGATGTGGCCGATGATGAAGATCGAAATCCCGCGCGCCTTGGCAAGTCGCATCAGCTCGAAGGTGATCTCGCGCACCTGCGTGATCGAGCCCGGCGCAGAGGAGGCCTTGTCGCTAAAAAGCGTCTGAATGCTGTCGATGACGATAAACTTATAATCCCTGCGCTCCACCTCTTCAAGCACGGCGCTTAGATTTATCTCGGTGAGTAGAAACAGCTGCTTGCTTATCGCGCCAAGCCGCTGCGCGCGCATTTTGATCTGGCTTGCGCTCTCTTCGCCGCTTACGTAGAGCACGGCGCGGTCGTCGCTTGCTAAATTTGCCGCGATCTTAAGCAGCAGCGTGGATTTTCCGATGCCGGGGCTGCCGCCGATTAGCACGAGCGAGCCCTCCACGACGCCGCCTCCGAGGACTAAATTTAGCTCGCTATCCTTGGTGTCGATGCGCGAAATTTGCTCGATCTGTATCTCGCTGATCGCTTTGGCGCTTGCGGACGAGGCGCGGGCTAGCTCGCCCTCGATCTCTTTTAGCGCTTTGATCTGAGCGGGCTTGAGCTCGACGAAGCTATCAAATGCGCCGCAGTCGGGGCATCTGCCGAGCCATCTGCTTTGCTGATTGCCGCAGTGCTGGCACTCAAAAATCGTAGTTTTAATCTTCGCCATCTTTATCCCTCGCTCATTTTGTCTAAATTTAGCCTTGAATTTCGCGAAATTATACTTAAAATTTTTAAAATTTTAGCCGCCTTGTGCGCCGCTTACAGGATCAAAAATCGTAAAAAAGCTAATTTTTAGCTAAATTTCGGCTAAATTTAAATATGTTTTAAACATTTGTAACTACAATATAAGTTTCAAATCCAGCAAGGAAGGTTTTAAGATGAAGGGCAAGCTTAGTAGAAGCCAGTTTTTGACGATATCGCTTACGCTATTTGCGATGTTTTTCGGTGCGGGAAATTTTATTTTTCCGCCGGGTCTCGGTAGGGAATCCGGACAGAATTTTTATATCGCTATAATGTTTTTTTGCGCTACGGCGGTGCTTCTGCCGGTGCTTGGCGTCGCAGCCATCGCGCGCGCAAAGGGGCTTCAAAGCCTGGTGCGCCGCATAGATCCAGTGTTTGCGATCGTTTTTACCGCGCTTTTGTATCTTACTATCGGGCCGCTTTTTGCGATACCGCGCGCGGCAAATATGCCTTTTGATATCGCGATTAAGCCTTTTATTTCGGAAGAGCGCCTTCAAATTTGGCTATTTGTTTATTCGGCGGCATATTTTGCGCTGAACTATTACATCTGTATGAACCCTTCAAAGCTCGTCGATCTGCTAGGAAAATACCTTACGCCGATACTTTTAGCGCTTATTTTGTTGCTTTTCGGCGCGGGATTTTTGTTCCCTGTCGGAAGCTTCGTCGCTCCTAGCGGTGAGTATGTCGATCACGCTGCAGCAAAGGGCTTCGTAGAGGGCTATCAGACGATGGATGCGCTTGCGTCGCTAGCATTCGGCATCATCGTAATTAACGCCATTAAAGCAACCGGCGTAAGCGACGAGAAGCACCTCGTCACCTCTACGATAAAAGCGGGAATGATGTCGGGCGTCATACTGATGACGATATATTTTATGCTGGGCTATCTGGGCGCGACTTCTGCGGAGCTTTTCAAGGATGCGCCGAATATCAACGGGGCGGAGCTTCTGTCGCGAGTAAGCGATCATTACTTCGGAAGAGTGGGCGTAGTGATCCTAGGCAGCGCATTTTTCCTAGCCTGCATCACCACGACGCTGGGTCTTATAAGCTCGGCTAGCGAATACTTTGAAGAGCTTACGAAAGGTAAGATCAAATACAAAACCTGGGCGATCGCTTGGTGCGTGATCGGCTTTGGAGTCGCAAATTTCGGCCTTACGACCATCATCAAAGGCTCCATCCCGGTCCTCGTCGCCATCTATCCGATCTCGATCATGCTGATAATCCTCTCGCTGATCAACCCGTGGATCGATTCGAGCAAGCTGATTTACCGCGCCTGCGTCTATGTTTGCGTCGTCGAGGGCGTCATAAACGGGCTTGATATTTTGGAGATTTCGGTGCCGCTTGTTACGTTTATCGTAAAGAAAATGCCGTTTTACGACTCGATGCTCGGCTGGATCGTGCCTAGCACAGTGACCTTCGCCGTGACCTACGTGCTGCATCTGATCTTTGAAAAAAGAGATGATAGCTTTTAAATTTAAGAGCTATTTTAAAATTTAGCCGGGCTCTACGAGGCTCGGCATACTTTTAAAATTTAATTCGCCGCCGAATTTATTTTCCCATATTTTTCCATAGAATTTCGACATATAAAATAAACCGCCTTCAAAATTTAACCTAAATTTACGCTAGAATTATCAAAATAAAATTTCAAAAGTAAGGATGGCAAGATGGGCAAGCGAGACGAAGCGCTAAGCTTGGCTCGAGATTTTGAGCGCGACGGCTTTAGAGTGCCAGATTTATACGAGCGGTTTTGGCGGCTGCAAGGGGATGCGGCGGCGTATTTTACGCTAGCGGACAGCCTGCTGCGCGGGCGGCAAGAGGGCGGCACACTGCTAAAGGACGCCCTGGGCTATGTGGGCGAGGAGGATTTTAAAGCTTTGATCGCTACGGCGGTTGAAATTTTACGCGAAGAGGCGGCGCAGGGGCGCGAAACGCAGCAAAGCAAAAGCGCGATCCAGACGGAAGAAAATGCGCGCTCGGACGAATGCACGGGCAAAAGTGCGCGGCAACGCGGCAGAGATGAAAAAAGCACGCGCTGGAAAAACGCCGAAGAGGTCATCATCATGGCAAGTCTCGAGTTCGCGCCGTTTTTGCACCAGTATCTTGGCGAGCTTTTTAAATTGCAGCCGAACGAGAGCGCGTATTACACGGAGTATCCTTGGCGCGGGCTTAGTTACGAAAGCTCGCAAATCTGGCGCGAGAAGCTTGCGGATCCGCAGACGAGCAGAGACGATAAGCAAAAAATTTTTAGCTGCTTGCTGCAAACCCGCGATCCGCGAAACGTAAAATTTGCCTGCGAGTTCGCGCTTACGGAAGATTTTTTCGATCGCCCGTGCGATTTGCTCGAATATATAGGCTACTGGCTGGAGGCCGTGGGATTTACTTTTGAGCGGACTAAATTTGACGCAGACGATGCGGCTCAAGCGGCGGATGAAATTTTAAAAATGGATGCGGGCAAATGCGGCGGCGCCAAGCAAACCCAACCTAGCGAGCGCGACGTATCGCAGATGTCAAACGAGCCGGGCGGCGGTGCTTTAGCGGCGCTACAATCGGATGAACGCGACGTATCGCGCAAAAAATCAGATGAAGCGTGCGATGCGGCAAGCGCCGTTAAATTTAACGCTGGCGAGTTAAAATCGGCAGCGAGCCAAAATTTTAAAGCGTGCGCAGCTGAACACGACTCTAAATTTAACTCAAATGAGCCAGTCGCCGATAAATCACAAAAAGTGCCGAACGATGAAATAAGCTTTGGCGGCGAGAAATTTAGACTCAAAAGATACTGCAGTCAGCGCGCGTATCACATAATCTTTCCGCACGGCTATTTCGGCGCGCCCTATGCGCCGCATCTGGCGAAGCATCATCCGACCTGGCGGCTTGAGGGCGGCGAGGCAGGATATAAGCTCGGCGGGGTTTTGGATGAGGCGGACGGCGATGCGCAAAATCCGCTATTTCATCTCATCGCGCTTGATCCGCTGCCCCGCGACTTGCCCGTGCGCTCGCTACCGCGCCTAATCCTCACCGCGCACGTTAGAGAGGTAAACGAAGGCGAGGTAGTCTTTTACGAGCACGACGCGCAGGGTATGCCGCGACGTATCGGCGAGCGGACGCAAGTCGAATACGTGCAGGACAAGCCGATAATGGAGTGCGAGGTCGCTCTGGCACCTACGCCGCCGCGCTGGGCGGCTCAGGACTGGGGGATGTCAAACGGCAGGCAAAACCTCGCGCGCATCGGCGGCGAGCCTTCGTGGATACAGGGCGCGCAGGTGCCGACGTGTCCGATATGCGGCGAAAAGATGGAGTTTTTGATGCAACTTGACAGCGAGCTTCCAAGCTGCGAGCAAGGCGGCGAGGTGATGTTCGGCAGCGGCGGGATCTTGTACGCGTTTTGGTGCGAGCGGACGCGGGTGAGCGCATTTTTTATGCAGTGCACGTGAGTAAAATTTAAGAAAAATGCGCAAATGGACAGAC
>CAUUQJ010000085.1:0-6112 GCA_963547085.1 uncultured Campylobacter sp.
GACGTGCTAAAAAAGAGTAAATTTCGCCGCAATATGGAGCTTTGCAAGGAGTGCGAGGACTATGTGGGATTTATTTTTTACCTGCATTCGACTCTGCTGCGCGACGCGGCTGCAAAACACAGCGCGGTTTTAAACGGACAAAATTCCGTGGCAAACGAGCAAAATTTTACGAATAGCGCGAGCTTGACGGCGCAAGACGGAAAAAATTCTGCAGGTTTGCATGGCGGTAAAAATTTTACGGACTCGCAGAATGGCAAAAATGCTGCGAACTCGCAATATGCTAAAAATTTCATCGGCGCGCAAGACGGCGAAGCGCTGGCGTTAGAGCTTTTTACGAATGTCACCAACAGCTTTGTGGATGAGTTTAGCGAGCTTTTGCGCGGGCATGTGCGGGCGGATTTTTTCAAATCATTAGGCGCACTAATGAGAAGCTTTTTTGCGCTCGAGCGCTCGCTTTTAGCTATAGCTGCTCCGCAAAAGAAAGATCGCAGCGTCGTTAAAGAAGCGATCAAAAAAGGCGGCTATCAAAATAAATTTACCAATCCGGAAGATATTTTTGATCTGGATTGATAAATAAAATTTTTAACCAAAATCTTAACGCAAAAGCAGAATTTCGGTTAAATTTTAAACTCGCAAACTCTAGTTTTGCGAGTAGTTTTTTAGTTAGAACTTTATATTTTGAATTTTAAATAAAATTTAAAAAGTAACTTAAAATTTAATTTCCATCTCACTGCCTTTTCGTTATAATTCATTAGACTTAAATCCTGTAACAGGCGTTACTACAATAAAAGATTTAAAGCGATTTCTTCACAAAGGAAAACCATGGAGAACAAACGCAGGGATTTTCTTAAAAAATCTCTAAAAATCGGCGCAGTAGGTGCCGTGGGCGTTGCCGCGTCTCAGGCTCTAGCAAAAAATGAGCAGGATTACGGCGATACCGTTCGTGGCAAATCACCGAAAAAAGAGGTGCTTTACTGGGAGAGTGAAGCGTGGAAAAAATACTATAAAGTAGCTTACTAGGAGAATTTTCATGAGTGAGAATGCGATCGGAAGGAGATCATTTTTGAAACTCGCCGCTTTAGGAGCGAGCAGCGTAGCTGCGTTTGGCGAAAATAATACGCTAAGAGCTGCTACTGAGCAAGAGATCAAAAACCCATTTCCAGGTTCCGTTATGAAGCGAACGATATGTTCGATCTGTTCCGTAGGCTGCGGTATCGAGGCTCAAGTGGATGAGAGCACCAATACCTGGATTCGCCAAGATATGGCAGTAGATCACCCAATCTCACAGGGCAGTCACTGCTGTAAGGGAATCGATCAAATCGATCTAACCAAATCTAAAATGCGTCTTAAATATCCGCTCAAAAAGGTTGGCGGCAAGTGGGAGCGCATAAGTTGGGAACAAGCCGTTAACGAAATCGGCGATAAAATGCTTCAAGTCCGCAAAGAGGACGGCCCCGATAGTGTAGTATTTTTGGGTTCGGCTAAATTTTGCAACGAGCAGGCATATTATTTTAGAAAATTTGCAGCCTTTTGGGGTACGAACAGCAACGACCACGTAGCTAGAATTTGACATAGCGCAACAGTCGCCGGTGTGGCGAATACTTGGGGTTATGGAGCTATGACAAATCACGTAGGCGATATGGCGAAAAATTCTAAAATGATCCTTTTTATAGGTGCGAATTCCGCGGTTGCAAATCCCGTAGGAGCTATGAAGCACGCTCTTCAAGCTCGCGATAGAAACGGCGCGAAAATCGTCGTCGTCGATCCAAATTTTACTAGAACTGCGGCTAAGGCCGATATGTATATTAGAATTCGTCCGGGAACCGATATAGCGTTTGTGTACGGAATGCTGCATCTAATCTTCAAAAACGGCTGGGAAGATAAGGAGCTAATAAAAACCAGAACCTACGCTGTAGAGGAGATCAAGGCGGAGGCTGAGAAGTGGGATCCGAAAGAGGTAGCCAATGTCACCGGCTGCAAAGAAGAGGAGCTGATAGAATTTACGAGGATGTTTGCTACCACAAAGCCCGCTACTTTGTGCTGGGCTCTAGGCATTACACAGCACTCGATCGGAAGTTCTAATACTAGAATTTTGGCTCTTTTGCAGCTCATACTAGGCAATATGGGCAAGCCAGGCGGCGGCTGCAACATCCTTAGAGGTCACGATAATGTTCAAGGCGCTACCGATATGTGCAATCTCTCCGATAGCTTACCTGCGTATTACGGGTTAGCCGATAACGCTTGGAAGCACTTCTGCAAGGGCTGGGGCGTAGATTACGAGCAGTTTATTAAAAGATTTGCCGTCTCTACTAAGCAGCCGCACGAAAAGCAGGGTGAAAAAGTGCCTGGCACGAATTTTACCGAGTATTTTCACTACGATCCGAGCATCGAGCAAGATGTGATAAACTGGCGCAACGAAAAGGGCTTTTCGCTATCTAAATGGTGGCAGGGCGTTTTGAAAAACGAGCCCGTTTTAAGTAGTGGCAATGTCCGTGTTCTTTGGGTGCAAGGCACAGGAATTACTTCTATGGCTCATGTTCGCGAGACTCAAGAAGCATTAGGCAAGATCGATATGCTGGTAGTCGCCGAGCCGTTCTTAAACGAAGTAGCGATTCTAAACGATAGACCGGATGGAATTTATGTTTTGCCGGTAGCTACGCAGTTTGAAAGCGAAGGTCATCTAAGCGCTACAAACCGCAGCGGCCAGTGGAGAACTCAGATTGTTAAGCCTCTATTTGAGAGCAAAGAGGATCAGGAGGTAATGTTTTTATTCGCGAAAAAATTCGGCTTTTACGACGAATACGTTCGCGGCATGAAGATGGGCATCGTTGATGGCGAGCTTAAGCAGGTTAAAGACGATTTTGTTTGGCCTGACGACGCTACCGATGAGATCGCACGCAATACTCAAAGTATTGGTAATAACGGACGCACCGCAGCTAGATTTCGCAGACAGCAGAAGAATTGGCATCTATTTGATCCAGATACCCTGCGCGGCATAGGCGGCGAGGTCGAGGGCGAATACTACGGGCTTCCATGGCCTTGCTGGGATACGCAGCATCCTGGCACGCCGATTCTTTATGACGTAACTAAGCCTTATGCCGACGGCGGTATGGGATTTAGAAACCGCTTTGGCTTAGAGCACGACGGCGTTTCGCAGCTAGCCGACGAGAGCATTACACTTCCGGGATCAAAAATTCAAGGCGGTCATGCAGAGATTACAAAAGCAAATATAGAGCAGGTTTTAGGCATTACGCTAAGCGAGGATGAAAAAGCCAAGATGGGGCCTACGTGGAGCACAGATTATAGCGGCATTATCGCTAAAAAATGCCGCGAGTTTGGAATTTGCCCTTGCGGAAACGCAAGAGCAAGAGCGAAGGTTTGGCAGTTTGCGGATCAAATTCCAAAGCATCGCGAACCGATCCACTCGCCTAGATGGGATTTAGTGGAGAAATATCCGACCTTTGCGGATCAAAAACGAAATTTCCGCGTCTTTACGAGATTTATCTCCGAGCAGAAAAAGCAGGATTGGAGCAAGGACTTCCCTACTATCGTAAGCTCGTTAAGGCTTGTAAATTTAAGCGGTGCAGGCATGATAGAGCGCACGAGCAAGTATCTTTCGGCGATTACTCCGGAGATGTTTGCGCACGTAAATCCTAAGCTTGCCGCTGATAAAGGTATCAAAGATGGCGAGATGATGTGGATTCATTCGCCGCAAGGCACGAAGATCAAAGTCAAGTGCATCTATTCGCACGCCGTAACGCCTGATCGTATTGTTATGCCGTATAACTTCGCGGGAATTTTCCAGGGCGAGGATCTAAGCGAGCGCTATCCTGAGGGCACTAAGCCATATATCAGAGGCGAGAGCTCAAATACGATTACCAACTACGGTTTTGACATAAATACGCAAATTTCGGAATTTAACGCCGGTCTTTGCAGACTAGAAAGAGCATAAGGAGATAAAATGCCGGCAAGATTAAAATTTTACGTCGATGTCGAGCGTTGCATCGCTTGCTATGGTTGCCAGGTAGCCTGCAGCTCGGCTCACGAAGTTCCCGTGCAGATAAATAGGCGCAAGGTTATCACTTTAAACGAGGGCATAGAGGGGCAGGAGGTTTCAAGCTCTATCGCTTGCCAGCACTGCACCGACGCGCCTTGTGCGCAGGTTTGCCCGGTTCAATGCTTCTATATCAGAACCGACGGCGTCGTTTTGCACGACAAAGATAAATGTATCGGCTGCGGATATTGCCTCTACGCGTGTCCGTTCGGCGCTCCGCAATTCCCTAGAGACGGAGCTTTCGGTATTAAAGGTGCGATGGATAAGTGTACTATGTGCGCGGGTGGACCGGAGCCTACGTTTTCGCACGAAGAGCTACATAAATACGGCCAAAACCGCATCGCAGAGGGCAAGGTCCCGATGTGTGCGGCGATCTGCTGCACGAACGCTCTAATCGTGGGCGACGCGAGCAGGGTTTCGGAGGTTTATCGCAAGCGCGTGCTTACGCGCGGCGTGAGCCTATAAGATTGTGGAATTTTAACGCTCCGGTTTAAAATTCCGCCTCTTTTCGCAGAAATTTCAACCGAGCGACGGCTTTAAATTTAGCGGTCGCTCGGCGCAAAATTTTATTTAAAAATTCCACTCTTGCCCATTCGCCGTTAGATTATTTCAAAAAATCGCTTCTTGCTGACATTAAAATTTTAAATTTATGCTACAATCACTCAAATTTAGGATTTGAAATCTTAAGCGAAAGGATCCGTCTTGAAAAATAAAATTTCACTTTTTTTGGTCATTTCGGCGTTTTTGATTTTTACGGGCTGCTCTAAAAATGTGCCCGTAAATAGTGGTATCGTGCGCACTTCCGAGCCGCTTCACATTATGGAATTTCCGCAAGATAAGCTCATAAGCGTAAATTTTACCAACACCTCGACGACGGATTCGAATTTAACCCAAGTGGTGATCCAACATCTGCGTGCGGATGGATTTAAGGTCGTAAATAAAAGTGCGGCGAACGTCCAAATCGGTGGCAATCTCAACTACTTCCGCAAGGCGGATTTTTCGCGCAGATCGTGGGATAATCCGAGATTTAGCTTCGGTATGGGCTTTGGCAGGTATTATAGATATACGGGCGTGGGCGTAGGCTGGGGGATGCCGTTCGGTTATGATCCTTGGGACGACGACGATTATTACAGAGACTACTTCTACGACTCGCAGATTAGCCTCTACATAAGCGTTAAAAACAAGGGCGCGTGGAAGGACTACGTAACGAACCTCAACTACCAAAGCATCAAAAATCCGGGCTCTAAAGACTCGGTAATGGATGCGCTAAATTTTAAAATTTACGAATATATAAGACAGATGATTAAGCAGGGAAGATGATAGTAAAAGAGAATAAAAAGCCCGTAGCGATGACGCTGGCAGGATCGGCGATTTTGGCGCTCGCTAGCGGGTATTGCTACCACGCGGGCTTTGGCGGTGCGGCGCTTTTTGCTTCCGTAGTGGCGGCATTTTGCGCGTTTTTTTGCGCGCTCAGACTCGGCGCTAAAAATTATTTGCAGATCGGCGAGGACGCCCTTACGATCGTGCGCGGCGCAAATTCTGAGAGTTTCGAATACAAAGATATCGCAAATTTAGGCACCAAAACCTTCGTCGCGGGCAGAAACAAAACGGAGCTTTTAAATTTTGTATTCAAAAAAATGCCGCAGGCACAGGACCGCTTTAATTTTTTGCGATTTTACAGCGACACGGAGGCCACGCTGCCGGGCTCTTTTGAAATTTCGATCTACGAGCTGAGTAAAATTTTGCGCGAAAAAGCGGGTCTTTCGCAAAGCTCTGAGGAAGAGCAAGCCGCTCCAAAGACTCGCAAAGGCGCTAAGGGCTCTAAAAAAAGCGCGAGTAACGCCAAAAATTTTAAAGCTAAAAATTTTCGCGATGAGAATTCCGCTTCGCAAAATTTCGATGCGCAAAGTTCCTGCGGAGAGAAAAATTTAGGTAAAAATTCAGGCGCGGAAAATTCCCGCTCTACGCAGGATTCCGCCATGCAAAATTCTAATGGCGCCGCTGATTTAAACAACGCGCAGAATTTAGAGGGCGTTTCAAATTTAAACGAACAAAGCT